>NZ_PCZD01000022.1:0-27568 GCF_002553975.1 Lactobacillus sp. UMNPBX6 | reverse complement strand
GCAATATATTTCTTCATAGCCTAACTGTTGCACTTAATTTGACAATTCAGGAAAACTTTATTTTCTTCATCAACTGTAATTAAATTTTGCATATTTTTCTCCGTATTCTACTTACTAAAAAGGAGCATAGAACTTTCTATGCTTCTTTTTTATAGTTCAGCTGATCTTAATTGATAAATAGTACCTTCTACTTTAGCTTCACCATTTTCACTTGTTACAAAAATTCGGTTAGCTTTTTCATCAGGAAAAACTCGCATTGAAAATACTTTTTTACCATCATCTAAGAAAATTTTAGCTGAAGATTCATCTTGTAAGATTCTAACTTTTATTTTTTGATATAGATTTAAATGACAACTGCGACTATTGCCATAACTTTCACCAAAATGAACTCCGCAATTTCCGCGATCTATGATAAATTCTTGTTTTTTATGATTAAAAATTCAGGAGAAAAACTCTAATCAAAGTCCAGAACAATTTATAATCGATTACCGCTTAAAAAGAACAAGTGAACTACTAAAATCGGATTCTGGAACGATTTCTTACATTGCACTTTCTTCCGGTTTTCAAAGCTATCAGAGCTTTAATCGCCTTTTTCGTAAAAGATATCAGATTTCACCGACCGAATTCGGAAAGAAATATAATACCAAAACAAATAAGCGATGAATCATCAAAGATCCATCACTTATTTTATTTATGTAAATTTTTATTTTAATGATAAAAGTCAAAACGACCAATAGACAACGTTCCTTTAACGCCGCCGGTTTCAAAGATCGATTTATCAATAGTGATCTTCTTCATCACCGAAGCCCAATAGCCATATAATTTAACGCCTAATGCTAAGCCTACAGCACTTTTACCCAAATCAACCACAACACCTAAGTCATGGTAAACAAATGGGTTAGGACGACTATAGCCATTCACTCTCGCATGAATATCATCGGCTGCATAATTAGCCATAGATAAAGCTAATTGACCAGTATTTGGCAAAGGCCAGCTCTTTCCTGGTTGTGGCACTGAAGCGACATCCCCTAAAACATAGATGTCTTCACTTTCAGGAGCTGTTAAATGATCAGTTACTGTAATCTTGTCACGTTGTTCCTTAAAACCAGAGTCCGCAATTACTGGATTACCACTAAAGCCCATCATCCAAATTATGTTATTAGTTGCCAACTTCTTTTCTTCAGCTTGATCACCAATCTTATAGCAAACGCCATCCGCTTGAATTTGACTAATGCGCGCTTGATTAATGATATCAATATCATTTTCTTTGATCTTATTCAAAGCATAATTACATTGCTTATCGCCAAACATTGGCAACATTCTCTTAGAGCTATTAAACATCTTGATTTTGATTTGATCAGGACTAACTCCTGCTAATTTGGCAAAACGAGGTCTATTCATAGCTATAGCGTTGGTTACTTCTACTGCCTGAAAGCCTGACCCACACATTGTTATTACCAAATCATTCGGATTCTTAGTCTTTTTATAATCACGCATGCTTGCATACAGATGATTCCGAATAGCCTCGGCAGATTCCACATTATACATAGGCAATGCATGTTCTTGCACGCCATCGATTCCAAATGTGCTTAACGTAAAGCCTAATCCAATTACACAATAATCATATTTTAAAGGAGTATGCTTGGCTAATTCTACCGTTTTATTTTGGTAATCAATTTTCTTAACTTCATCTTGGATAAAGGTAGTCATCTTTGGATTAATCACATCTGCTACTGGATACGATATTGCGGTGTATGGCGCTTCACCAGATACCACGTCATACAAACGGAATGTCTCACAGTGAAATGGATTGCGATCAACTAAAATAATCTTAACTTCTTTACGCAATTTTTTTTGCAGTTTAACGACGGTCTTAATGCCGGCAAAACCAGCACCTAATACAACAACCTTTTTCATGATTGAATCCTCCTACTCTTTTAAAATATAATTCCTAAGAAATATGTAAATAGATATGCGGCAGACCCTACTAACAGTGTTTTAACACCGGTACTAAAGGTTTCCGTTTTAACTTGTTTATGAATAATTATCTTATTTTGTTGATAGATAAATGGAACGATTAAGATCGTTAGCCAAACAGTTTTTGGTGCAAGTCCCAAGAAAGGTAAAATTCCAATAATCAAAAATGCCAATACATTTTTGACGGTTAAAGCGATTAATCCGCCCTTTTTACCAATAAAATGAATGATAGTCGTACGGTGATTATCTTCGTCTTCTTGAGCATCACATAAATTGTTGGTCAGCATTAAATTAGAGATCCATAATTCATCTGCCAGAGCTACCAAAAAGATTTGTCCAATAGTTAACCAATTCCAGGTAAAGACTTGATAGGTATTAAGGTATACGCTCAGTAAAACAATCATAAAGCCCATGGTGAAACCGGAAAATAGCTCGCCTAATGGCAAACTTGAAATTGGATGCAGACCAAACGAATATAGATACCCAACGGCAAAACAGAAGATACCCATCCATAAAACAGGCAACCCGGCTTGACTTACAAGATAAAGACCTAACAATGCCGAAATCACACTAAATCCGATTATTAAACCCAAAACCAACTTAGGGTTAATATTTTCTCGACCAATGATATTAGTTTTTTCTTGGTAACTCTTACTATCCGCATGATAATAATCGCAATAATTGTCAAACATATCGACAACCATATTGAATAAAAACATCGCAATAAAGAAGATTAAAGCTAGCTGCCAATTTAGTTGATGATAATAAAATTTACTAAAGCACATTCCTAACAAAAATGGTATTACACTAGCTGTCTTGGCCTTAATTTCAATTAATTCCAAAAATACATTTAAAGCCATTAGCCCACATCCTTTCGATACATCTAATTTTTATCTATTTAATTCCTATATGAATCGCTGCCGCTCCACCAGTTAATTTCTTAACCGCGACATGACTAAATCCATTTTTAATTAATAATTGCTTTAATTGTTGAACAGATAAAAATTCTTTACTTGTTTTAGATAAATATTGATAATCTCGCACATTGCTCTTAACCAGCTTTGCCCAATAAGGGAAAATTTCAAAATACGCACGCCAACCTAATTTAATGATCTGATTATTAGGCTGCGACATTTCTAAAATGGCAAATTGTCCGCCAGGTTTTAAAACCCGATAAGCTTCTTTAACGGTCTTTTCTGCATCGGGCACATTGCGTAAGCCAAAACAAATGGTAACACAATCAAAACTTCTCGCCGCGAAAGGCAAATTCATTGCATCCCCGTTAACTAATTTAACTTTCGGTTGCAAATGCTTTTTCACTATCTTTTCGTGGGCCAGTTTTAACATCGCTTGATTAAAGTCTAGGCCAGTTACCAATTTAACTTTTTTCGCTAAAGCAATAGTAGAATCGCCAGTGCCACAACATAAATCTAAACATTGATCTGTGCTTTTCAAATTTAATCTGGTTAAAAATTGTTTCCGCCAAATATTCTGGATGCCCAAACTGACCATATTATTCATCAAATCATAATTGGGAGCAACGCGGGTAAATAAATCATTAACGTCTTTTTCAGGTACTTTATTTGTTAACATTGCTTTTTCCTCACAGACCTTGATCTGCTCTCTTTAATTCACGATAACGCTGCTCAGTTTGCCACAACTCTTTTGGACTGCCTTGCATATAAATTTTCCCATCTTCTAGGAAAATAACCTGATCCATTTGATCAATTCCCTGCAAGTGGTGTGTAATCCAAATCAAAGTTTTTCCTTTAAGCTGAGTCATAAAAGTATCGATCACAGCTTGTTCAGTAATAGGATCTAATCCTACTGTTGGCTCATCAAGCAATACAATCGGCGTATCTTTTAACAAAATTCTTGCCAAAGCCAAGCGGTGACGCTCACCACCTGAAAAACGTAAACCTGCTTCATCTACTTCTGTTTCTAAACCCTGCGGCAGTTTTTCAACCATTTGATCTAATCCTACTCGTCTTAACACATCCCACAATTGATCATCTGTAGCATCTTCATTTCCTAAGCGGAGATTATTGCCAATTGTTGTGTTAAACAAGTAAGGATTTTGATTAATTATACTGAAATAATTAGCAATCTGATCACCAAATTGATCTGTCGAAATTCCATTTAGCGTAATACTACCGCTATCAGGAGTACGATCTCCACGCAATAATGAAGCGAGCGTGCTTTTACCAGCACCACTACGTCCTAAAATTGCTAACTTTTCACCATTCTTAATGGTTAAATTAAGACCGTGCAAAATCTCTTTATCAGTCTTGGGATAAGTATAATGCACATCCTTAAGATCAATTTCATATGGAGCCTTAAGGGTAATTGCTTTCTTATTTTCAACTTCTGGTCCAGGTAAATTATTTAATCGATTTAACGAATCCTTATAAATATTTGTTTCCTGAGCTGCGGCTGGCAATCCCGCAAAGGCTGACACGGTTGGAAATAGTGCCAATGCAAACGCTGCAATCCAGTTTGTATAATAGGTATCTCTTTGACCAAAGCGAAACATGCCCCAAATTATCAAACTGACAATCGCTAACAGATATACTAGCTGAAAAGTATAATCACGCCAACGTTCAAACTTTTTCATCACCTGATCAACTTCAAAAAGTTCTTGTTGATCTTTAACATGGAGCTTCAAAAAGGCTGAACCACGACCGGATAAAACCCAATCGTTGACACCCATCACGTTATCTGTCAGATCAGCATACAGTTTATCTTGCATCTGCTTTTCATAGGTCTGTCTAGCTCCGTTTACAAGCACTGACCAAATTGGAATAGCAAAAATAATTAAGCCAAAAACTACTAGCATCCATAATCCCATTAATGGAGATAGCCAACCTAAGCCAATTACAATAATTGCATATAGGCCCCAAGCTACCATCATTGGAAAAATAGATCTTAAATACAGGTTTTGAATGTGGCTAACATCATCAGACAATAAGCCTAAGATATCGCCTAGTTGATACTTACTATTAAAATTAGTAGCATCCCGTTCCAACGAATCATAAAGCTGCTGGCGGAATTTGGAAGTCATTCTAAAGACCCAGTTATGACTTACTAACCGTTCAACATAACGGACAGCTGGACGGAACACACCAAATGCTCTGGTCAAAACTATCGGTACATAAACTAGTAAAATATTTTCAGGTCGTGCAGCAGATCTACTAATCAAGTAACCTGCGCAGAACATCAATCCTCCACCGCAGAAGAACGTCAAAATACCCAAGAAAATTGCTAAGATCAAAGTTTTTTTGTAGCGCTTTAAGAAAGGACGAACCCAACGATCATTTTTTAGAGCTTTTAAAATTGGAATCCTATTGATCATTGCTTTCGCCTCTCATTCCGTGAATTAAATCAATAAAGTAACTATTATTTGCCTGCAAATCTGCAAACGTTCCCTGACCTACTAGCTGTCCATGATTCATGACTAGGATATAATCCATTTCTTTTAACCAGTGCAACCGGTGAGTGGCAAAGAAGACCAGGCGCTTTTGCATTAAAGGCAACATTTTAGTCTTCAAATCAATTTCAGTTTCAATATCTAAGTGAGCAGTTGGCTCATCAAAGATCATCACTTTACGTTTAGGATCTAGAAATGCCCTTGCTAAAGCAATTCTTTGCGCTTGACCACCAGACAAAGCTCTTTTACCTTGACCGATAACCGTATCTAAGCCCTTAGGCAAGTCGTTTAATAAATCATCTAATCCCATGACATGAATAGCCTGCAATATTTCTTGATCAGTTGCTTCAGGGTGATAAAAAGCAATATTTTCACGTAAAGACTTTGAAAAAACATATGGCTGTTGCGGAATGTAGATTAATTGCCTCTGCCAATCAGGGATGTTCATCGTGTTAGTTTTATGACCTTCTATTTCAATATCAGCTTGACTTGGTGTTAAAAAGCCACTAATTAGGTTAATCAAAGTACTCTTACCAGAACCACTCATACCGATAATTCCGATTTTTTGATAGCCTTTAATCTTAAAATTAATTGGTCCAATTTCTGCACCCTTTAAATAATTGAAACGCAGGTCATTAATTATTAACTCATCATTTGCACTCCAGTCAGTTAATGCAATTTTCTTTACAGGTTCTTTCGGAGCAGCGATTAACTCATTAATTCTCTTAAACGCATTTTTTCCATTTAGAGTGGCATGAAAATCGCCTGCAAAATCTCGGATTGGTAAGAAAAAGTCTGGTGCTAAAATCAAGATCCCCAAAGCAGGAAATAAATTGATTTTTCCATTCATCAAATCAAAACCAAGAAAAACTGCAATGATAGCAATTGATAAAGTAGTAAAGAAATCAAGAGCAAAAGTTGAAAGCATTGCGACTTTTAACACTGCCATTGTTTTCTTGCGAAAGTTTTCACTTAAACGATAAATACTTTTTGAATAGCGCTTGCTTAGGCCCAAATATTTTAGTGTATCAATACCACGTAAGGAATCAATAAAATTATTTGATAAAACCTGGAAACGACCAAATTGTTTAATCGCCTTATCTTGTGCTGCATGTCCCAAAATTATCATGAAAAGAACAATTAAAGGATACATCAAAAGCAGAATTACTGCAGAAAGCCAATTTAAACAAAGCATGCAGATAAACACTATGATCGGGACGATCATCATCGTAAGGACTTTGCTATAAATCAGTTTGACATATTGTCGAACCTCATCAACTCCATCCAAAGCCATCGTAATCAAGCTACCCGTTCCCTGCTTTTGAACTAGAGCTTGTCCTTCATTAAATACTTTGGTTAAAAGTTTTTCTCGTAAGTCTTCTGCAATTTTTCCAGAATATTTATTTAAAATTGCATCCCTAATAGTATTAATCAATTGACGCAAGGCAAAGCATACAATAAATAGCAATAATAATAGCCAATTTAAAGCATGACCTTCCCAAAGTCCCGTCAAAACTGCACTTAATGCCAAAGCCTGACCAATTATGAAAAAAGCCTGCAGAATCTCAATTACTGCAAGCTTTCTCATGATTGCACTAGCGCCAGCAAGTTTGAATAGCTGTCGATCAATCATTATTTAACCTCTCCAATTTTAGGCATTGCAATCCGCTTGCGGAAAATCCAGTAAGCCCAGATTGTGTAAGCCAAAACACAAGGTACCAAGATTACAGTAGCAATTGTCATTACAACTAAAGTGTAATTTGATGATGATGCACTTTGGATCATCAAATCGTATTTGCTACTAATTGATGAGATCATTACTCTTGGGAACAATCCGCAGAAGATTAATGCTACCAATGAAATCAAGGTAAGACCACTAAATGTAAGAGCGGTACCTTGCTTGTTCTTAAAGGTTGAAACGTGTGCTGCAACTGAGAAGCCCACGATTAAAGCTAGGCAGATTAGAGTCAAAATTGGATGAACCTTTAAGAAGTCTGTTTGGAAGAATAATAGTAAAGCAAAAATAACTTCACCAATATAGAGTACCCAGTAAAGTGCATGAGCATAATTTTGGGCACGATCTGAAATTACGCCTTTTGTCTTTAAAGTAATATAGTTCAAACCATGTAAGTAGCAAAGAAGTGTTAAAGCAACACCACCTACTACTGAGAACCAGTTAATGTAATCGAAGAAATGACCATAAATATTACCATTTGCATCGATTGGCATCCCTTTAATCATTGAGATAAACATGATTCCGAAGAAGAATGGAACAAGGAAACTCCCGATTGCCATTATGTTATCCCAAATATGACGATGGGCTGCACTACTCTTTGACCTAAACTCAAAGGATACACCACGAATAATTAAGCCAACCAAGATAATCAGCAAAATAATGTAGTATCCTGAAAATAATGTTGCATACCAATATGGGAATGATGCAAACATAGCACCACCTGCGGTAATAAGCCATACCTCATTACCATCCCACACAGGTCCAATAGTTCTGACAATTTGAGTTCTTTCGGCATCATTATAAGCTAATGTTTTTACAGCCATTCCCACACCGAAGTCAAAACCATCCAGGAAGAAGAAGCCGGAAAACAAAACGGCTAATAAGATAAACCATAATATTTGCAAAACTGACGCTGACATTTAAAAGGCCCCCTTTGCAAATGGATCAGTAGCTCTCTTTTCGTCTCCAGCTTTTTCCCATTCTTCTGGGTCATTACGCAAGAAGCGAACAGTTAAAGCAATCATTACAATTGCCAAAATTGTAAACAATGAGAAGTAAACAATATTGGAAATTAACAATGATGTTGCTGATACACTTGGTGATACACTTTGTGCAATAGTAAATAGTCCATAAACAGTCCATGGATAACGACCAAGTTCAGTAATTAACCAACCTGCAGTATTAACAATAAATGGTGAGAAAGTCAAAATTGCTAGTACCCATAGACACCAACGATGGCTGTAAAGACTTTCTTTGCCTTTGCGTGTCATGATCAATCCTACAATTGAAACTAAGAATAATAATGCAGCAAAGCCACACATTACACGGAATGACCAGAACAAAGTGTTAGCTGGAACATAATAATCCATCTTATGGTTGTCAATCTTAGTTCCATATCTCTTTTCAAGTTGCTTATTAACTTCTTTCATACCAGTTACGGCGCCTGTGGTCTTGTGGTATGAAAGAATACTCAATACATCGGGAATATCAATGTTTCCTTTCATGTTATGAGTCTTAGGATCGACATAGCCAACTACAGTCCATGGTGCTTTTTCACCGGTCGTAGTCGTTACACCTTCTGCTGCAGCGAACTTCATTGGTTGTTCATGAACCAAATATCTCATTTGGAAGTCACCGGCAACAAACTCACAAGATGAGAAAATTAACATTAAAACCAATCCTAAACGAATAGTTTTATGATAAATCTTCTTGTTAACATCTGATATGCTACGTTTTTTAAGTAATTGGAATGCAGCTAAACCTGTAAGAATGGTAGCACCGGTAAGCAATGCACCAAAAATTACGTGAGTATATTCATATAATAATTGACGGTTGCTAAGCAATGCACCAAAGTCAACCATGACTGCACGACCACCGCGGATACTAAATCCAACGGGATGCTGCATAAATGAGTTAGCTGTCAAAATCCAAAGTGCTGAAGTTAAAGTACCAAAGACAATCATCCATGCAAAGAATAGGTGCAAGCCCTTCTTTACACGATCCCAGGTAAATAACCAAAGACCAATAAATGTTGATTCAATAAAGAATGATAGCAAAGCTTCAAATGCTAATGGAGCTCCGAAAATATCACCCATGAATCTTGAATAATCTGACCAATTCATACCGAATTGGAATTCCTGAATTAATCCAGTTACCACACCAACGGCGAAAGTTAAGAGGAAGACATTTCCCCAGAATTTAGTCATTTTGCGATAATTAGGGTTTCCAGTGTGGACATACATTGATTCCATAATCGCAACCACGAAGATTGTACCAATTGTAAATGGTACAAAGAAGAAGTGGAATATGGTCGTCATTGCGAATTGGAAACGTGCTAAACTTAACACATTCATAATTACGCCTCCATAAAATTCTAAACTCCCTAATCTTTTAATAGGCTCACTTATAGTGTATACCTCTTAAAAAGTCTTTCAAGTCGGGCAATAATGCGTTTTCAGTAGTGTTATCTTATTTTATTCTAATTTTTCACTTTAGGCCTTACAATAACAGCTGTTGTTATTAGTATTTATAAATTATTCAGCTTTATTCCTCATAAAAATTTTTAAAAATATTTTTATGTTATTAAATAATCGGTTCTTTTTAATCAGATAATCGTACTTATATCAGTATTAGTTAAGGAAGTGACCTACTAAAAATAAAAAAATCATCTTATTAAAAGAAGATTATTTTCAATTAGTTATTTAATGCTCTGATGCTCCTGACGTTGCATCAGAGGCACCATTTGTCTTAATTTGATTATCGGCTGTCTTTGGATATGGCTTCATTCTGTCAGGAGAAGTAATTGAATCCAAATTATCTGCAGTGTAATTAATATGTGCAATTTTAGCATGTTTAACGTCTTCAATAGTCTTGCATCCTGTTAATTGCATATCGATCAACAATTCTTTGTCTAATTGATCAATTACACTTTGAACACCTGGTGCTCCACCTAAGGCTAAACCATAAAGATATGGACGACCGATACCAACCATATCGGCACCCAATGCTAATGCTTTAAAGACATGTGAGCCACGACGTACGCCGGAATCAAAGATAATTGGTACCTGGTGGTTAACAGCCTTGGCAATTGCTGGCAAAACATCAATAGCTGCAGGACCACCATCTAATTGACGGCCACCATGGTTGGTAACATAAATACCATCAGCGCCAGCACCCATTGCTTTATAAGCATCTTCAACAGATTCAACACCCTTAACAATTACAGGTAAGCCAGTTTCTTCCTTAATGCGACGAACATCTTCAGGACCAATCTTTTGAGCTGATGAAGCATACATTTGAGCTACACTTTGTCCTTCACCCTTACCATCAAGATAGCGGGTAAAGAAGTCCAATGGAACTGGATAAGTAAATTTAGTTCTCAAGTTAGCTTCACGATAACCTGATACCAAAGCATCAACAGTCAAATAAATGCCCTTATAACCTGTCTTTTTAATTGCATCAAAGACCATTTCGTTAAATTTCCAATCCTTACTTAAGTAAAGTTGGAAAAATCTTGGAGCATCTGGAGCGGCTTTAGCAATATCTTCAACACTCTTGTTAGCATAGGTACTTGATGCAAACAATGCACCAGCAGCTGCAGCACCCTTTTGCGTATCAACTTCAGCCATTGTATGTGCAATTCCGTGACATGCAATTGGTGAAATCATTACTGGAGTCTTGAGCTTCATCCCCATGAATTCAGTAGCTGTAGAAGGATTTTCCATGTCAGTTAAGGCACGAGGAATAATTTGCCAATGATTAAAGGCTGCGGTGTTATTACGCCATGTCCATTCATTCTCTGAACCAGAAGCAATGTAGTAATATGCCCCTTCTGGCATAATTTTCTTAACTCTTTGTTCAAGTTCATCGACATTAATCATATGCAAATATTCTTCCCGATCGCTTTGTGGGAATCCTTTGTAATATACTGTCATATCTTGTGCCTCTTTCTACATAAATTTTATAAATCTGTTCAGTTTTCATTATTACACCAAAACATTATTTTTGTTAGTGAAAAGGCTTATAAACATTATAATTATCATAATGTAGTCCGTTATCTTATTTTGACTAAATAAAGAATAAAAAATCAATCGATGAGAAAGATCTATTTACACAAACTTCTTGACAGTCTCAGAGCTAGCGATACTTTAGAAATTGTTACTAATAAACAAATATCTTATCAAAGACTAAAAGGCTTAAAAGAAGAGTATTTCGGTTCTTTCGAAGGTCAAGATGAACGTCTTAACCCTCAAGTTCCTTACAACGATTTTTTTGTTCAATATGGTGGGGAAGATCAAAAGACGTGCAAAAGCGTGTATTTGATACAATTTCAAGTTTTATGGCTAAAGCCCAACCCAATGAGAAAGTTCTTGCCGTCTCACATGCTGGAGCCTGCTTTAATTTCTTAATTGCCATCGGAGTTGATCCACAGCAATTTTTAAAAAAGAGATTTGGCAATTGTTCTATTCTTGTAATTGATTACAAAAATGGAAAATTTAAACTAGAAGATTTAATTAATCCAAACTAAAAAAGGCGTCGACAATCGACGTCTTTTTTACATTCATAATCTAATACTTCAAATCACTAAATTGCTTATTAGAATTCTTCTTTGCAAGAGCTTCACTCTTCCAGTAAACAGCATTAGTGCGGCCGTTTGAATTAGCTGAGACGATCACACTTTGACCATCTTCAGTATGTGGTGCCAAGTATGTACTACCCTGTCCTGGAGTTTGACCCATATTGGTAAAGCTATAGAAACTAATACCATTAATTGTAGTTTGCTTCATATAACCATCTGAAGTACTTGAACCACTGTTCTTAGCCTTAACATTCATGCTAAAACCAGCTTCATCATTAATTTTATTATCAGTTACAGTCAAAGTGTCAATATTGCCGTTGCCTGTATCAGCAGTGTACCAAGTACCTTGAAGTGATGAAGGAATCACACTAGCACTAGTAGTTGTAGTCTTTTGTGCATCTTCATCGCCTTCTAATTTGACATTTAATTGTGTTTTTTCAGCTAATTGTTTTACTAAATCAGCAGCTTTCTTTTGGTTAAGGTAAGCAACGATATCTTTCAAACTAGTAGTTCCTAAATTACGTTGCTTAACAAAAATAGTAACTTGTTTATTGGCACCATCACCAGCTAGCATATAACGCGCATTACTGCTCTTGCCGGTACCACTAACTTCATAAACATAACCGCTATTATCTGAGGTAATGCCTGTAGCATCTTTACTTCTAAATGCTACACCTAAATTTCCTTGCTTAGCGGCATTAACAGCAATTTCCCAAGTATCACCGTATTTTTGTGCCGCATAAACTGCAATGGCACTGGCAGTGGTCTTGTAATCCATCTTGCTTGCAGACAACTTAGTATATGTATCTTTATTCTTGGAACTAGCTGTTGAAGTACTAGAGTTATCACTTGAATTCTTAGCAACTTTACTTGTTTTAGATTGTGATGATTGTGTATTGCTTTGTGTAGTTTGACTGCATCCTGCTAAAGTTAAAGCCGCAGAAATTGCAACCAACACAGTTAATTTATGTTTCAACAGAATTTCCCCTTTTCTTATTCGTTTCTATTGCTTTTCCTAATAATATTATGAAAAAGAATAAATGCCAACTTTTAAAGCAAAAATTTCCTAAAACTTATACTTACTTTAAGCTTTTAAATTCAGCATTCACATTATTTTTAGCAATTGTTGTTGATTTCCAATAGGAATCAAGATAATCTCCGGTATCTACACTATAGGTTACTACCGCCGGATTTCTACCATTTTTTTGTACAGTATACAAAAAGCCAAAGTTTTGTGCTCCTAAGCTTTGGACATGATAACAATCAATACCATTAATATTCTCGATTCGAGCTCTAGCCCAGTGCTTAGTTTGTTGGAAGGATTCCGTAGTAACTACAGCAGTTGATATCCTATGAATCTCTTCTCCTTCAATAGTATGAGCAGTGATCACTAGCTTTTTACCCTTTTTATTGTACCAAATACCACGAAGTTTTTTAGGAATATAAGCTAACCCTGCATCCCCTTTAACCCCATATTTATTTGAAGTAATCCGAGCACCCAATACAGTCTTAGCAGATAATCTTTTCACTTCTTCAGATTTTTGATGATCATTTAAAAAAGTTAAAATCGAATTCAAACTAACAGTAGCTATTTTCTTTTTATGGTTAAAAAATGAGACTTCATCTTTCTTCAACGTGTAGAAAGTATTTTGTTCTTTTCCGTTACCAGTAACCTGGTAAATATAGCCCTGCCCTTTAAAAATACGGCTAAAACCTGTTTTACTTTTAATACTGATACTTAAATGATTTTTTACCGCTTGCTTATATGCGTCTTGCCATTTTCCTTTATATTTCATGGCTGCATAAATTGTAATTGCACTAGCCTGTGATGTCTTGGTTAATTTATTAGCAGTTAAATTCTTTGAAACTTGCTTTTGAGTATTGTTGTCGACACTTTTATCATGCTGAGTGGAATTTTGACTACAAGCACTGATATTTAGAGCTGTAGCTATTAAAAAAATTAATACTAATATCTTTTTGCTCATTGCAATACTTTCAACATTCTTCCCGATAATACAAAAATACCCCTAACGAAAATTAGGGATACTAATTAGCATTTTTATTATATAGCATTTTACATTAGAAAGTTGATTTTGTTAAATTCATTAAAGCTTTTTTAGCAAATTAATCCATTTCTCGATAACGCAAATCATGGAACTTCTTTCCAGCATATTTTTGAGCTAATTCTGGTGTTTTCCAATATACCGCATCGGTCCATATGCCTGCACCTCCAGCTAATATTAATACAGGTTGACTTTCTTCTGTATGGAGAGCATAAAACTCACCATCGCCAGCGGTTTCATTCCAACCATAGATGTTATAGTACAGCTTATTATCTTTTGGCTTGCTTTCAGGCACTTTAAACTTAGAAATAGTTGCCCAATGCTTGGTTTTAGCCCAATAAGCCTTATCTTGATCATGATCACCGCGATCACGATCTGGGTTCATTTTATGCAGTTCTGTCGTAACTGTACGCCCATCTTCTGTCTCTTCGATAGTATGTTCAGTAAAAGTTACGGTTGCTTTTTCATGATTATCATATGAGTACCAAGTTCCTAGCATCTCTGCAGGTGCATTATCTAAACCTCTATCGCCTGCTATTTTCGTAGTACTAGAGCCATTTGAATTATTATCAGCTGTACCTAAAACCACATCATTAGCTAGTCTTTTAACAATGCCAGCACTATTATGTGTATTTAAATATTTAACCATTTTATCTACTGTAATTGAGCCTAATTCAGTTTGATTATCATAGATAAAAATCTGGTCATCATTTAATGTATAGCATGCTCCACTATTTTGTTTATCAGCACTTACTCCATATACATATCCCTGACCATTAGTGATTTTGGGATAATCGCTTCGATTATGAAAACTAATTTTTAAGCCATTAGTTCTTGCTTCATTTAATACTTTTACCCAAGTTCCATGATATTTATTTGCAGCACACACCGTAATAGCACTTGCAATTTCTTTAGGTGTCAGCTTTGTAGATAACCTGACTCCATCTTCATTTACGATTTTCTTAGAAGAATGTTTTTTGACTACCGCTATTTTCTTTTCTTGATGCTGCGTTTTATGACTCACGGGACTGCACCCTGTCAAAAGTAACAAACTACAACAAGTAATTAACCCAACTTTTATCTTTTTGTTCAACTTTTTTCTCCATCGTTATAATCAAAATATCCATTTTTGATTATACAACAAAAAACCCTCATAGCTTCGAACTATGAGGATTCTTATTAATTAGCTATTTTACCAGTTCATGTAACGTTGACGTTCCCAATCTGAAACTGATTGTGAATACTTAGACCATTCTAATTCTTTAGATTCAATAAAGCTATGAGTTAAGTGATCACCTAAAGCTGACTTGATTAAATCATCATTCTTAAATGCCTTAATTGCGTTGTGAAGAGTAGTTGGCAATGGTTTGATACCATGTTCTGCTCTTTCTTCTTCAGTCATTTCAAAGATGTTTTCTTCAACTGGCTTCATTGGCATCTTTTGTTCCTTAATGCCGTTAAGACCAGCAGTCAAACATGCAGCAAGTAAAAGATATGGGTTAGCAGTTGGGTCAGCTGAACGCATTTCCAAACGAGTGTTAATTTCACCAGCACTAGGAATACGTACAAGTGGTGAACGGTTCTTAGCAGCCCAAGCAATGTATACAGGAGCTTCAAAACCAGGAATCAAACGCTTGTATGAGTTAACAGTTGGGTTACCAATTGCAGTAATTGCACGAGCGTGCTCCAAAATACCATTTAAGAAGTAAAGAGCAGTATCTGAAAGGTGGAATTCACCATTTTCATCGTAGAAGACATTACGCTTACCCTTAAAGAGTGACATATTGTTGTGCATACCGTTACCAGCTTGGCCTTCAACAGGCTTAGCCATAAATGTAGCAAACAAACCATGCTTTCTTGCAATTTGACGAGTAACCATCTTGAAGGTTTGGCATCTATCTGCAGTAGTCAATGCATCATCAAATCTAAAGTCAATTTCTTGTTGACCATCACCTACTTCATGGTGAGCTGCTTCAACTTCAAAGCCCATACCTTCCAAAGTTTCAACGATTTCACGACGACATCTTGCGCCTTCATCATCTGAAGTCATATCAAAGTATGATGCATGATCTGGAACGTCGGTAGTCCAATTACCATCTTCATCTAACTTGAAAAGGTGAAATTCCATTTCAAAACCAATATCAAATGTATCAAAGCCTGCTTCTTTCATTTGACCAATAACACGCTTCAAGTTGTTTCTTGGGTCACCTGCAAAAGGCTTGCCATCAGTTGTATGAACTGAACAAATCAAACGTCCAATCTTACCACCGTGTTCATCACCCCAAGGTAAAACTGTCCAAGTTGAAAAGTCAGGATATAAAACCATGTCACTTTCTTCAAGACGAACAAAGCCATCAATTGAAGAACCATCAAAACGAATATCGTTATTCAAAACTTTGTCTAATTGACTCTTAGGTACTTCAACAGCCTTTTCAGTACCATTAATATCAGTAAAGCAAAGACGTAAAAATCTAACGTCTTTATCTTCAACTTCTTTTCTAATTTCTTCTGCAGTATATTGTTTACTCATAGTTTTATCCACCTATAAAAACAAAAATATTAAATTGATATGGTCCTATGATTTATTTTTATCTCCTAGAACTGACTAATACAATAGCAGACCAATTTATAAATGTCAAATTGGTCTAGTAAAAATTTAAAATTATTTTTGATTAAAGAATGTATCCCTTACAGCATTAATAACAGCTACTTTATCATGCGCATATGTTAAGCCACCTTGCATATAAACCGCATAAGGTGGTCTAACTGGACCATCTGCAGAAAACTCAATAGTTGAGCCTGAAACAAAGTTCCCCGCTGCCATAATAATCTTATCTTCGTAGCCTTCCATTGGAACTGCTTCTGGAGTAACAAAAGAGTCAATTGGAGAATTCTTTTGTACTTCTTGAACGAATTTGATCATTTTGTCAGGATCATTAAAGATAATTGTTTCAATAATGTCGCTACGCTTTTCATCCCATGCGGGAGTGACATTCATTCCCATTTTAGCAAACAAGGCTGCCGCAAAAATCATACCTTTTTCAGCCATACCAGTTACATTAGGTGCTAAGAAAAAGCCCTCATAGAAGTCATGCAAGTTACCAATTGTTGCTCCTTCATCAGTGCAACCTGGAGCGGTAAGTGCAAGACGAGCATTTTCCACTAAATCTTTTTTACCGACAATATAGCCACCCATCTTAGCAAGACCACCACCGGCATTCTTTATTAAAGAACCGGCCATTAAATCTGCGCCATATTCTGTTGCTTCATGCTTTTCAGAAAATTCACCGTAGCAATTATCAATGAAGACAATACTTTGTGGACTAACTTTCTTAACAAAAGCAATCATCTCTTTAATTTGGTCGATAGTAAAAGTCTTACGAGTCGAATAACCACGTGATCTCTGGATCGCTACCACCTTAGGCTGATCTCTACGGAGAATCTTCTCAGCTTCATCATAGTCAACCAAATTATCTTTTAGCGGAACATATGAAAACTTAACGCCTTTTTCAGCCAAAGTGCCACGCTTGTCATCAGTTAAACCAATTACCTTTTGCAAAGTATCATATGGCATCCCCGTCAAATAAGTCAAAGTATCGCCATATTTCAAATTACCATTCAATGCTGTAAACAAAGTATGAGTACCTGAAACAAACTGAGGGCGCACTAATGCATCTTCCGTGTCAAAGACTTGCGCATAAACTCGATCTAACTTATCACGACCAATGTCATCATCACCATAGCCTGTAGCACCGTTTAAATCAGCTTCTGCTACGCTATTATCTTGAAATGCTTGCAATACCTTAGCCTGGTTATAAACAATCTGATCCTCAATTTCTGCCAATTTAGGAGCTATTTGTTTATCTACTTCTTTTACTATTTTTTGCAATTCATCTGGTATATTATTCATTCTTCCATGCCTCTACTTTTTCAATAATTTTTGCCTTACAATCAGGATCATTTAATGGATCAAACCAATTAACTGGCAACTGATTTCTAAAGTATGTCAGCTGTCTCTTCGCATACCGCCTAGATGCAGTTTTAAGTTGCTCAACGCACTCGTCTAAAGCTTTTTTGCCTTCAAAATAAGGAAAAAATTCTTTATATGCGATAGCTTGCAATACTTGATGTTCTTTATCCCTATTTTGATAAATAAACTTTGCCTCCTCTAGCATCCCCTTTTGCATCATGCGATCAACGCGCAAATTAATTCGGCGATAAATTTCTTGCCTGTCAGAATTTAAACCAATAATCAGATAATCATATCTAGGTTCAATCTTTTTTTGTTGTTGTGAAAATTTTTCACCTGTACGATCAATCACCGTTAATGCCCGCATCGTTCTGCGCGAATTAGGAACTGGGATTTTCTTAGCAGCTTCTGGATCTTTTTCATTTAAAATATCCCACAACTTTTGCGATCCATTCTGCTTTAAATAAACTTCCCACTTTTGGGAAGTTCCGCTGTCTTCGTCCTTTTTTTCTCCCAACTGCATTTTATTCAACAGAGCATTAACGTAAAAGCCTGTTCCGCCTGCTAAAATAGGAAATTTACCTTTTTCACTAATATCTGTGATCGCCTTAGTAGCTTCACCAACAAAATCTTTGACAGAATATTCATCAAATACTGATCGTGTATCAACTAAATAATGCTTAACTTCTGCCTGCTCTTCTTTAGTTGCCTTAGCTGTACCGACTTCCACTTCTTGGTAAACTTGCATAGAATCACCAGAGACAATCTCACCATTTAACGTTTTCGCCAAAGAAATTGCCAAATCTGTTTTACCAATGGCAGTTGGCCCTACTATTGCTAGTACTTTTTGCATATCATCATCTTTTCAATTTTATTTTTGATACAAAAAAGCACATTTAGGCTCCTTCAGCTCTAAATGTGTCTTTTTTATTAATATTTAGACTTCTTAGTTCTACCATCCCAAGTTTCAAAACCACCTTTAAGCCAGTGGATTGAAACAAAGCCCTTCTTCTTTAAGAAACGGGCAGCTCTCAAAGTAATTGTGTTTGAATCTGAGTAAAGATAAACCGGTAAATCACTTCTAAGTTCATTATATTGGTATTTAAGCATTGTATATGGTAAATTGCGGGCACCATCAATATGCTTGCGCTTAAACGGTTCTTTTTCACGCAGATCGATAATTTGTGCCTTGCGCATGCCTGCCTTAAATTCTTCATTAGTCAATTCACCGCCGATAGATTTGGCTTGGATCTTATTCCATCCCCAAATACCTACAAAGACTAAAATAATGGCTAATAAAACTAAATCTAAGATAATTAAAAAACTCGACATAAACCTTAATCTGCCCTTCCATAAAAACTTACAAATATAATGATACCGCTAAACTAATTTACTTGCTATCCTTTTTCTTTTTATCTTCCTCTTTTAGTTCTTCGATTCTATGTTCTCTACGTAAAATCAATTTTGCAATCATATAATCATGTTTATCAATTAAACCGGCTTTATTGATATTATCAAGTTCGAGCGCCATCAATTCAATATCCCAGATTCTTTTACCAACATGAACTAAAATGCCATATTTTTCTAAAAGTTGTTGTACATCGTATAAAGTCTTCATTTAAAAGTTAATAACCATCCCTGTTCTAACAGTCCACACTATATAAACGATCAAAACAGCGCCCGCTAAAACGCGCCACTTAGGATTATACGTCCGCATTACGCGATCACCTAAAATGATAGCTAGCAAGAAGCCAGTTATTAAACCACCAATATGACCCCAAATATCAATACCGGGTACGAAAATATCTAACGCTAAATTAATCAGTGCTAAGACAAAAGCTTGTCTTCCTAAAAAACTAATTATTGGATTATGGAAATTACGCAAGCCAATGGCAACCATAGCCCCAAAAAGTCCGAACAAAGCTGTTGAAGCTCCTGCACTTAAACTTCGATCTGAACTAAAAGTCAAACTAAATAAATTACCACCAACTCCAGCCAATAAATACGTAACTAAAAAGCGCGTATGACCCATAATTGGCTCCATATATTGACCCATGTAATAGATAATGACAGCATTTGATATTAAATGCATGACACCAATATGCAAAAACTGAGCAGTAAATAAACGCCACCATTGATGACCAGCGACTACCGCATAATTATTCATTGCTCCCATTTTCATCAAAACATTGACGTTTTCGGAGCCACCTAAAAAGACTTCAACTAAAAAGACTATTAATAAAACTATTAAAATTCCTAAGGTCACAAATATTTGTGAGAGGTTAATTTTTTGCTTCATTCCAGCCTCCTTAAATTAATTAATGTGTTTCAGTAGTTATCAGCGTCTGAACTGGTATATCAGTGTTTTCAACAGGCCATTCAGCATGTTGGAATTGCATCTGAGAATTCACTAGTGATACAGTCTTAGGATTATATTTTGCTAAAAAGCGATCGTAATAGCCGCCACCAAAACCAAGACGAACGTGAGAATCAAGTGCGAATGCTAATCCAGGCACAATCACCAAGTCCAAATGATTATTAACCATAGCATCTGGGTCAGCGATTTCCTCTACACCAAAACTAGATTTTTTCAATTTACTCATATATGTGTAATGCAAAAAATTTAAAGTATGATCTTGATCATTTTCAGCTTTGGCCAAATATACCTCTTTACCCTCATCCCATAAATGAGCAATTACTTCGGAAGTATCCACCTCTAAAGGTAGAGAAGCAGTTATTCCAATAGTTTGACTATTTTTGATTAAATCAGATTCCATTAACTTTTTAAGTAAAATTGTATCTTCTAATTTTTTATCTTCAGTTTTGGCAAAACGCTTCAATTTATTTATTTGTATTTTTCTTAATTCTGATTTTTTCATTTTTTACCTACAAAAAATAGCAGGCACACAACCTGCTACTTTGATTTATTACTTAGTTTCACGGTGAAGTGTTGCGCGTCTTTCAACTGGGCAATACTTCTTCAAAGATAAACGTTCCGGATGCTTACGCTTGTTCTTCTTAGATAAGTAACTTCTATCGCCACATTCGGTGCATTCTAAAATGATGTTATCTGCCATTTTTTTCACCACCTACACTTTTATTCTGACTGTACTAGAATAGCATTTTTCAAGCAATTTGACCAGTGTTAATTCTTTATTTTGTTGAATGAAGTTTAAAATAATCCTGAATCATTGCTTTAGCGACTTGCAAAGTATACTTCCCTTCCATGTCTGGATCAAGACCTGGGAACACCACAGCTACAGCAAGCTTTGGATTTTTAGATGGAGCATAACCAATGAAAGTAGCGTTAATTAATTCAATATTATGCTTTCTATTAGGGTGTTCAGCATCATAGTAGAAAGTTTGGGCAGTACCAGTTTTACCTGAAACTGATGGTTTAACATCTTTCAAGTAGTGAGCAGTACCCCAACCATTTGTACCATGTACTACACGCCAGAATCCTTTTCTAACTACGTTTAATTCATCTGGAGTCCATGGAATAGACTGTTGAACGTTTGGCTTCTTATTGTAGTTAATATAAATCTTCTTGCCGTCTTTACTTGTCTTCCCAACAGACTGCACAATATATGGCTGCATTCTATAACCACCATTAGCAATTGTAGATACATATTGAGCAAGCTGAATTGGTGTATAAGCATCATAGTTACCATATGCCAAGTCAAGTACTGAACCAGAAAGAATATTTCCTTTAGAATTGAAGGACTTACCTTCAATTCCGGCAACTTCACCAGGAAGGTCAACACCAGTCTTTTGACCAAGACCAAACATTGCAAAGTTTCTTCTTAAAGTATTAAAAGCATTGTCTGGCATATGGATGTAGGTCTTAGGTACATATTTTGCACCAACCCAATTCATTGCTAAGTGCATCATATAAATGTTACTTGAAACTTCTAGCGCTGTTTCGGCATCCAATGAACTGAATGTTCCGACTGGGTAAACAGATTTCTTAACTGGTGAACCTGGAAGATAAATTGGCGTATCGGGCAAAGTGTTGCTAGTAGGAGTAATAACTTTATTAATCAAACCACCAGAAACAGTTGCACCCTTAACTACTGACCCCATAACAAATGACTGATTGATTACACCTAAGGCATTATCGGTAGTCTTGCCTGTATTCGTATTACGGTTAATACCAGCTACCGCTAATAATGCTCCCGTATTTGGATTCATTGCCACGGCGTAGGCACCGTTAGAATAGCGAGCTGCTCCTGCACCAATAGCTGAACCATAAATTCGCTTCAAAGATGCCTGAACTTCCTTTTGATACTTGGCATCAATGGTCAACATTAAGCTGGCACCAGCTTGTCCATCATAAACTGTCTTAGTCTGTTGAATATTACCATTAGACTTAGTAGTTACCTTGCTAGTTGACTTCGTTCCTTTTAATAGCGGTTCATATTCCTTTTCCAAATATGAAGTACCTACTCGATCATTACGAGAATAGCCATTTCTCAAGTAGTACTGCAAGTTATCGCTAGGTAATCCGGATTTTTCAGTAGAAACTGAACCAATAATACTTTGGATAGATGAACCATTTGGATAAGATCTTTGCCAGTCAGTTCCGATACCGACACCTGGCAACTCTGATAGGTGCTCACCCACTTGAGCGATTTCCTTATCAGTTAAGCCCTTATTTTTGATATAAATAGTTGATAAAGTATAGGCACCAGAAATCTTATTAAAGATCAATGCGGCCGTTTTCTGCTTTTCAGTTAACTTAGGATCCATTTTTTCAACATAAGCAATTGCGGCTTGGTAAACCTCGGAATTAGTTTTCTTATTTCCGCTTGCATCTACCTTAGCTGATTTAGGCAATTCAGCTGAAATCTTAGTATTATTATCTTCATCAGCTAAATAATAATCGGCAATCATTTGCTTTGTCGGCTTTTCATCTGTAATCTTAATATAGTTGCTCAACGCATTAGAAATTTGATATATCTGCGTTGTGGTGGTCGAAGCACTCTTAGTATAAGTGATAGCATTAGTAGCCTTATTTCCTACTAATACATGTCCCTTAGCATCATACATAACACCTCGCGGCACCTGATTTGAAACAACTGTCGAATCCGATTGTTGTACTTCTGCTTTAAAACGAGATCCATATACTAGCTGTAAATAAGCCAGTTGTCCGATCAACATCGCAAAAAGCACAAGGATAACCCCTACGATGATTCGCATTCTTATTGGAGTAGAAGACTGTTTGTTTGAACCAGTCCCACTATTTTTTCTAAAATAATCCACGTATATCGTCCCTCACTAAAACTGTATGTATTTTAACAAAAACTGAACGTTAATTCTACGATTGAGAATGGAGCTTAGCTAAATTTTAAGATGAATAATTATTTTACTATCCATAAATTATTTACTGCTAAAAAAAATCTTCTTTTTTTATTAAGTTTTATTTTACCTGGTTTAATTTTCTTCAGCTACTTCTTTTATACCAAAAATGGCGTTTTAACAGTAGACCTGGGGCAACAATATGTTGATTTCCTCGCTTTTTTTAGAAATAACTTGTTTTCTCATCCCCTTCGCTTAATTTATTCCTTTTCAAATGGATTAGGCGGATCGATGTTAGCAACAGATGCTTATTATCTTTTTAGCCCGTTTAATTTACTTTTATTCTTATTTCCAGAAAATTTATTACCGCAAGCTATTTTAATAATTATCGGACTAAAAATCGCTACAAGTGGCCTAACTAGTTATTATTACTGGCAGCAAAAAATAAATATGCCATTCTACGCTTTAGCTGCAAGCAGCGCCTATGCATTATCAGGATATGTTATCGCCAACCACTTCAACTTGATGTGGCTAGATTCAGTTATACTTTTGCCTCTTTTAATTAATGAAATCGATCGCACGCTAAGGCAAGAGAAAAGCCATCTAATCTTAATCACATTTTTACTGTGGTTTACCAATTTTTATACCGCATTTATGACATTAGCTTTTGGCTTTCTTTATTTATTGACCCAGATTTTCTTCTTCAATAGAAAAAAGCAATGGTCTATTTTTAAATCATATTTAATAAAAAGTATTTTGGGGTCTTTTTTAGATGCCTTTATGTTATTGCCAGTTTTTATTGAAATGTTGCAAGGAAAGGCAGCATCTTCTGCAAATTGGTCATGGGGATTTCAATTTATCCCATATAATCAAATAACTAAGCTTGCCGATGGTGCTTATAATTTTCATGAAATGCAAGAAGGGATGCCAAATATTTTTATTCCTCTTCCTTTTCTGTTGTTGACTATTCTTTACTTTCTAAATAAAAAAATTAATTGGAAAACTACATTAGCTAATGGCCTCCTGCTTTTATTTTTAATCGCTTCACTATTTTGGACACCATTAGTCTTACTATGGCACTTAGGTCAATTTCCTGTCTGGTACCCTGGTCGCTTTAGTTTTGTGTTGATTTTTTTAGCTTTAAACTTAGCAATCATCGCATTAAATCAGCAAGAAAAAATCAAACTATGGCAAGTTCTGCCATTAGCTATTGTTGCTTTGGGACTGATTCTTTTTGTCACGTTTAATGATCAATCATTTGATTTCTTAAATGAAAATGCTCAAATTGCCACAGGAGCTTTTTTAGCTTTGGGCTTACTGTTTATCGCTTTTATTTATAATAAAAACAATTATGCAGCAATATTCTTTTATTTAATAATTGAATTGGAATTGGTAATTAATTTGGTCTTATCATTAGGGAATTTGGCCTATCAAAAAAATTATGATTATCAAAATTTTGTAAAAAATACAACGCAAGTTACTAACTATGAAACTAATCATGATCAAAGCTTATATAGAACCGAAAAGAATTTTTATCGTTCCGATGATGATCCATTTAGTGCTAATTATTATGGTTTGAGCAACTTCAATTCCATCTCCAACCAACATGTGCTGTCGCTGTTAAATAATCTAGGTTTTGTTAATAACAGCAATTCTTATACCAATTTTGGCGGTACTCCAATTACTGACGATCTTTTTGGCATTAAATATTACATTCTTCCTAATGAAGAAATCACCCCACTTAAAGAAAAAAAACAAATGAAATATGATAATAAAAATCAAAGAATCGACGTTGGTGATTATCATTTACAAAAACGATTTAACCAATTAATTTTAATGAAAAATAATTATGCACTGCCACTTTTATTTTTATCACCAACTTCTACCAAAAAGATGAAGTTCGATCCTAGTAATATCACTAAAAATCAAACTCAATTTTTACAAGCGGCAACTGGCAATACTACTACTCTCTTCCATAATGTAATTTGGCCCGATCCAAAAAAGATTAATGTTTCAAGTTGGGATGGCGGCTGGATGCAATATTCCAAAAAGAGAAAGAATAAATCAGCTCGTCTAATTTTTAACCTTAGGCCTAAAACAAATTCTTCTTATTATCTCGAGTTGCCTGGTGATATTGATGACAACGCTATTGATATGTACGTTAACGGTAGTTTCGTTAACCTTACAGTACGTGATTCAAATACTCGACTGATAAATTTAGGAAGTAGACAAAGTGGCCAACGTATTCAAATTGCTATTACTCTGAAAAAAGACAATTTAGACTTAAATGCAACAAATTTATGGCGTTTAGATACCAAAAAGCTAGCCCAAGAAATGCATTCATTTAAGCAAATTCAACCTCAAATTACTCAACCCTCTGCCTTGGTTATCAAATCCAATCATTTTTCCCTTCATAAAAAAATGACCATGAAATCTACTATCCCAAGTAGTACTAACTGGTTAGTAATTGATAATGGTAAAATTCTTCATAAAAATAAAGTATTATTTGCTAATGCTTTTCTGAGTTTTAACCTCAATCCCGGTAAACATCAGATAACTTTGATTTATATTCCATGGATTCTCATAATCGGCTTATTAATTAGCTTGATTACCTTAGTAATTTACATAAAAATAAACAAAAGTATCAGTGTTAGCGTTAACATGGAAAAAATAATACTAGACCTATAATATAAAAATGTAATAAAATGAATACGTTATCATATGGATAAATTAATATAGAAAGAAGATTTGAATATGGCTCTTACATACCAAATTGGTGTAGATGCAGGCGGTACTCACTCAACTGCCATTGCATATGACGAAAACGGCAAAGAACTTGGTCGCGCAGAAGGCGGTCCTGGTCAAATTAACGCTGATTACGAAGGCGGAATTAAAAACATCTCAGATACTATTAACGAATTGTTAAACAAGATTGACGGCGACTGTATGCGCGTTTTAGTAGGTATTGCCGGTCTTTCAGTTGTTGGTAACGCACCTGAAGTTGCTGCTACTATTTCATCAAGAATCAACAACTTACCTACCCGTGCTATTACTGACTCACTCTTAGCCCTTTATGCTGGTCTTGAAGGTGATGACGGTGCTCTTGTTATCGCTGGTACTGGTTCAGTATACAACGGCTTACAAAACGGTCACTTAATCGCTGTTGGTGGTTACGGTAACATTTTAGGTGACGAAGGTTCAGGTTATGCTATTGCTCGTTCAGCTATGCAATCTGCACTTCTTAGCTGGGACAAGCGTGAAGATAACGCACTTATTCCAATGTTCACTAAGTTATTCGGCGTAGAACACATGGATGAATGTAACGCTAAATTCTACAGAATGTCTAATCCTGAAGTTGCCGGCATGGCAGTTCATGTTGCTAAGCTTGCAGATGAAGGCAGCGATGACGCAATCAAGATCATCCAACAACAAGCTCACTTGTTAGCTCGCGATATTATTATTGGTCTTAATCGTTACGAAGATCCAAAGCCAATGAAGATTGCTTTGACTGGTTCGGTTTTGGCTAACAACGAAATGATGAGAGGACTTATTGAAGACGAAGTTAAGGATAAATACCCTGACGCAATCTTCTCCATCTCAAATGGTGAAAACGCTCGTGCCGTATTATTCGACAAGAGTAAAGATTACCGTTACTTCACTAACCACGAAGATCGTTAATTTAAAACAAAGAAAAAGCTCACAGCTTTTACAAATTGTAGAAGTTGTGGGCTTTTTTGATTATTATGAAATTACGATTCTCATAGTTTTATTCATTGCATTTGCAAGTTTAGAAAGCGTTTTGGTACTCGTACTGTATCCACGTTCAATACGAGCTACTGTACTTTGAGGTACACCAGCCTTTTCAGCTAGTTCACGTTGCGTTAAGCCCGCATCTTCTCTAGCTTTTAAAAGTGCCACTGAGCTACTAAACTGAGCCACATCTTTTTCAAATGCTTTTTTAAATTCCGGATTTTTCATTTTTTCTTGAATTACATTATCAATACTTTTACTCATAATTTTTCCTTTCATAATATTCATTTCTTATATCATGAGCATGCTTAATTTCTCGAAGAGGCGTCTTTTTGGTCGTTTTTGTAAAACCATGCGTAATTATGTACTTGTCACCATCTACGTGAAAGTACAAACCTCTCATCCGTTTATTAGAGAATATAGCCCTAAGTTCAAAAATATTTGAATCAATTACTCCTACCCAATGTTGCTGAATAGCGACACTTATACCACTAAGCTCTACTTGCTTAATAAGTGATAACAGTTTTGCCTGTTCCTTAACTGTCAATGAATTCAAATCCTCATAAAATTCATTATGACCGTTTAAACGCTCGTACATTTCAAATTTTAGCTTTTTTCGCACATTACTTCCTTTCTATGATAGCAAATATACTATCAAATTCATATACATAAGAATCAAAATTTACCTCCCACTATTTATTACGTAAGCGTCATATAAAATAGTGTACTTAAAAACCGTCCCAGTTACTGTTATACTGAGACGGTTATT
>NZ_PCZD01000021.1:0-28596 GCF_002553975.1 Lactobacillus sp. UMNPBX6 | reverse complement strand
GAATGGCTTTAGGCTCTTGGGCAATCTCTTCAGTCAGTTTTTCAATTTCAGCTTCCGTTTCTTGCGCTAGCTCCGTCAACCCCTGACTGGTTTGTACTTGCTCTTTTGCCATTGCTTTGACGACTTCTTTGGCAATCAGTTCATCATATAGTTCAACTGCTTGACCTTTGAGCTTTTCATGATACTTTTCAACTGCCTTGCGCCAGACAAAGCTATAGCGATTGGCATCGGCTTCGATTTTCGTGCCGTCGATGAAGATAGCCCCTTCGTTGATCAAGCCTTCTTGTTCCAGTAGGTTGGTAAAGTAAAGAAAGCATTTCTTGACCAATTCGTTGGCGTGGTCGCTCGATCTAAAATTATTGATGGTATGGTATGAAATCTGCTGGTGCTCAGCCAATACCATCATTGGTAGATTTTCTTCTAACATCAGCGCAATTTTTCTGCCTGAGAATACTCTGCGAGAATAAGCAAAAAGCAAGATCTTAAGCATCATAGCAGGGTGATAGGCAGGACGCCCGGTTTTGGCAGAATCGCCCAATAGGACGTCTTCTGGAATCGAATCGACGAACCAGCCGATCACTGTTGCCAAGTGATTGTTAGGTATAGTAAAGTCTAAATTAAGTGTTAAAGCAGTCTGGCCTGTGGTATAATTTTGATACATTGAGATTGTCTTCTTTCTTTTTATACTGTAGCGATTTAATAATATCAAGGAAGGCAGTTAAAGTATAGAAAAAGAACGATGAAATCGAAAAGGAAATCATCGTTCTTTTTTCATGTCTTAGGAATTAGTTTTTTCCCAGACACTTTTTGTGTTTATGGCTATATTAAGTAACGGATTTTATTATTCCTAAGTGTAAAATAGTTTGCGGTGACGCTTAGTTACAAATTAAAAAGGAGCCAAATCCAATTTAGGACTTGACTCCAAAACAAAAAGACCAGTAGTCTGATGTTAAGCAAAAAAACATATTAGAAACTGGTCTTTTATGAATTTAATTGTAACTGAAATCGTAGGTATTTTAAAGTCTGAAACTAATATTATTAAACGTGAAAAAGCTTTAGTAGTCTTCTTTCTTAATTTGATTAGAAACTTAATGGCTTTAGCCTTGGAACAAGTTGATCAAGAGCTAAGTGAATCAATGAAGAATCAAGGCTACCAGATTGAAAAGAAGAATCAACGTTCAATTAATATGGCTTTTGGTGAAGTAACTTATTCTAGAAGAAGGTATGTGAAAGCTGGTACAGAAAGCCGCTATCCGTTAGATGAATTAATGGGCTTTGATAAATATAAGCATTACAGTGTTTTAGCTGTCAGAAATATTTTAGAAGTAAGTAGTGTTGCCACTTATCGCAATACTGCCTTAGCTGTTAATTGCCTTTCAGGTTTTAATATTAGTCATGCTCAAGTAGGTAATCTGGTCAAAGCTGCTGGTCAAAAGATCAAAGAACAACAAGAATCCGATGGTCATTATGATGCGTAAACTTCAAAGAAAAAAGTGTCAGTACTGTATCTTGAAGGCGATGGCGTCATGATTAAAGACACTCAAGGACGGTTAGAGTTTCATCGCTATCAGATTTGTGAAGGTATTCGTAATGTAACTTACAAACGCAGAGAGCGAGTTAATGCCAAGGAATTTGTATCGTTAAGCCGTTTGGATGCTTTGAATGAAGCTAAAGAATATTTAGCTAACACTTATGATTTAACTGACACTTTGATTATCAGTAATGCCGATGGCGGTGCTGGTTATACTAAAAAAGACTTTGGCGAAATTGTTGGTCATTGCAGTAAACATGAGCACTTTTTAGACGTTTTCCATCTGAACAAGAAGATTAAAGATCGTCTTTGCTTTGTCCAAGAACTGCAGGGTAAATTAATCTATGCCTTAGAGTTTAAGTACGACCGCGACTTAGTGAATACAATCTTGAATACGGTTGAAAGTAAACTATTTGATGAGCTAGATACTGCGCAAAACTATGAGCATCTCGCCCGACTTCGCAGTTATATTGATAGCCACTGGGACGATATCAAGCCTTTCAAAATGCGTAATTTAAAGGTTACTAAAGCAATCGGCAGCTGTGAGAGTAATCACCGTAAGTACACTTATCGGGTTAAGGGACAAGGCAAATACTGGTCTAAAGCTGGCTTAGAAGGCATGCTCAGAATATTGACCTGCATCAAGAATCACGACTTAGAGCAATGGCTCAATAGTGACTTTGAGACAGGTAAGTTGATCAGTTTAGACCGCAAGAAACTACAGGCAGCAGCTAGAGATAGCTTAAAGCGGCGTCATGAAACGCACATTGGAATTCAACATGGAGCGTTAACAACAGAAGTTGCTGGCGGAAGTTATTTAAGTAAATTCAATCGAATGTTAAACCACATAAATTATTAAGGAATTAAGGTCAGACTAATGGTTTTTAGGCTACCGCAAAAACATTGACACTTACGTTGTACGCTGGTTAATTGATGATAGTGCTTAGAAATGCTAGAATTTGAATTGGTCATGAAGATCTTCCTTTCTTGATTTTTCGTCACTTCAAGTTTAGGTCTTCATGGCCTTTTTGTTTAACACTTAGTGTTGCACTTCATTTTTAAATCCGGGTTTTATTCTATTTTTTTAAATCGATTAAGAAATAATTTTCATCCCCACGATATGTGGCAATAGAATATTCGATCGGAATTTCCTTCTTAGTATAACCATAAGTGTGGAAATAAAAGACCGGATCATTTTCTGCAATATCTAATAAATCAGCTGTTATCTCATTGGCAGCCTTAACTTCCAGCTTACGCTTGACATGAATCACCGACAAATCTCTTTTGCTCAGTTCTTGATAAAGTGATTGCGTTGAAAAATCAATTTGCCCTAAATCAGTTAAATATTTTACAGGTAAATATGTTGTCACTACTACATTAGGACTACCATCAGCCGAACGTAAACGCGTTAACTTGTAGACTTCATCGTTCGCCTTCAACTTTAAAGCTTGCCTTACCTCTTCTGTAGGCTTTGCTTTTTTAAAGTAAAGAACTTGAGTCTGAGCAGTTAACCCTTTTTGCTTCATTTCACAATCATAGCTTTGAATGACATGAGTAAATTCCTGGGCAATTTTAGTCTGCTTAACAATTGTACCAACATGCTTACGGCGTTCTAAGTAGCCCTGATTAACCAAACCCTGGACAGCATGACTAATCGTTGGACGAGAGACTTCGTATTTAGCTGCAAGTTCTACTTCTTTCGGAATCAGATCACCGGTTTGATAACTGCCATCAGTTATCTGCTTACACAAAATTTCTTCAATTTCTTGATACTTCGCCTTAGTCATGAGGCAAAAACTCCTGTGCTTTTTCTAATACGCTAATCGCATTCAAGCTATGCTCTGCAGCTTCATCGGCCGCTTGCTGATCATGTTCTTTGATCTTACGTGCAAAGTAATTAAACTCGCTAATCATGCGGTGATCATACTTATTGAAGTTATAATGCTTTGGCTCTTCTTTTCCTATTTGAACATAATAATCAGGCAGAACATTTAATGGTCCATCAAAGTAGATTAACCCCTTCTCGCCTTCAATATAAGAACGAGTTGGTCCAACTGCATCCTTGGCTGCAATTAAACTAGCTTGCTTATCATCATAAGTTAAATTCAGAATACCGGAAGTGTCAGTACCACGCTGAATTGTTGGTAAGTATGAAATTTGCTTTGGCTGACCAAATAAACTGACACAGAAATTGATGTTGTAGATATTCATATCCATTAAAGCACCGCCACCCATTTTACGATCAAACTTAGGAATATGAACACCTGCTAAGAAGTCCGCATAGTGACTAGAAATTTGTGTCAGATTCAAAGCTATGACATGAACCTTGCCGATCTTTTTCAAGTCTTCTTTTAAGTGGAAGTAGTTCTCCAGATAAAGAACAGTCATTGCTTCAAAGAGCAAAACGTGGTGTTTATCAGCGGTCTTCTTAAGCTCTTTTACCTGCTCGCTTGTCTCAACTAATGGCTTTTCACAGATGACATTTTTATCTGCTGTTAAAGCTTGTTTAGCAATTGGAAAATGCAGCGAATTAGGTACACCAATATAAACAGTATCAATATCGCTATCGGCAAACATTGCTTCGTTATCTGTGTAAACTTTCTGAATATGATACTTCTCAGCTAATTTTTCTGCGACTGACTTTGATCTGGCTAAGGTGGAAATTGCCACTAATTCTACATCTTGCATTTGATCAGAGGCTGACAAAAAGTCATGCACAATTTGGCCACTACCAACGATTCCTAATTTCATTTCTTACTCCTAACAATTAATCTCAATGCCATCAACATGATCGTCTTCCATCCGGCGCTTCAAAGCTTCGTAAATCTTCACACCAGCAGAACAACCGATACGATCAGCACCGGCACGCACCATGGCTAAAAAGTCGTCGCTATTGCGAATACCACCAGCTGCCTTAACTTTGACGTCATCACCGACTACTGACTTCATCAACTTTACATCTTCCACCTTAGCACCACCAGTACCCAAGCCAGTTGAAGTCTTAATAAAGTCTGGTTTTACTTCTTTAGCAATCTCAGCTAACTTCTTAATTTCATCCTTAGTTAGGTAGCAATTTTCAAAAATTACCTTACATGGAATGTTGTGTTCGTGACAAGCAGCAACCATTTCTTGCATTTCACGCTTGATGTAGTCGTAGTTCTTTGCCTTTAATTCGGTGATATTAATGACATAGTCAATTTCATTAGCGCCATTTTTAATCGCATCTTTGGTATCAAAGACCTTGGATTCAATGGTTTGTTGTCCTAAAGGAAAGGCAATGGCTGCACCAGTATCGATATCGGTACCCTTAAGTTGTTCTGAACAGAACTTGGATTGCACCTGATTGATGGCGACCATCTTGAAGTGGTATTTCTTAGCTTCATCACAAAGTTTCTTCATATCTGCTTCAGTTGCGTCAGCATGCAAATTAGTGTGATCGATTAATCTAGCAAAATCATCTAAAGTGTATTTCATAATTTAAGCCTCTTCTATTATGTAATAACATATTGCTTACATATATGATATTATAGCTTAGTTAAATAAAATTCAACATATATGTAATTACATAATAAAAAATCCTAGATTTTCTCTAGGATTTTTTATCTATTCTATTTAATTCAACATGCTCTTAGCATATGGCAATTCAAGCGATGGATCAGCATTCAAAGTCAAATCCGCAAATTGATTATCATTATAAAGATTATATGCAGCAGCACCAATCATCGCAGCGTTATCACCACAAAGCTTGATATCTGGTAAAATCACCTTTGGTTGATCTGCCTTAGGTAGTTTAGCAATTTCTGCACTCATGCGATCACGCAAACCATGGTTAGCAGCAACTCCACCACCCATGATAAAGGTCTTAGGCTTGTACTGCTTAATTGCACGAATCGTCTTATGTGATAAAACATCAATTACCGCAGCTTGGAAGCTGGCAGCCAAATCGTATTTATTCAACTTTTCATGAATTTGATCAGCATGGTGGCAAGTGTTGATAAATGCTGACTTGAGTCCTGAGAATGAGAAATCATAGTCATCATCTTCCATCATTGCACGTGGGAAGTTAAAGGTATCCTTTCCTTCGTGAGCCCATGCATCAATGGTCTTACCTGCTGGATAATTTACCCCAAGTACACGGCCAATCTTGTCGTATGCTTCACCAGCGGCATCATCACGAGTATCACCGATAATTTCAAAATGAACTGGATCTTTTAACAAGACAATTTCAGTATGTCCACCAGAAACTTGCAATGCCAAAGCAGGATATTCAATCTCATCCTTTAATTGCGCTGCCATAATGTGACCCATAATGTGATCGACACCAATCAAAGGAATACCAGTAGCCATTGAGGCTGCCTTAGCTGCGCTAACACCGATCAAAAGCGCACCGACAAGTCCTGGGCCATAAGTAACCGCAATAGCATCAATGTCTTTCCAACCACAGTTTGCTTCATTCAAAGCTTCTTTAGTAATTTGGCTAACAACTTCAATATGGTGACGGCTGGCAACTTCTGGTACTACACCACCGAATCTTTGATGACTCTTGATTTGTGTTGCCACAATTAAGCTTTCAATTTCACGTCCATTTTTGATAACAGCTGTGGAAGTTTCATCACATGAACTTTCATAAGCTAAAATGCGAATATCTTTTTTCTCACTCAAAACGTAAACTTCTTTCTTCTAATTTGATGTGGCTTTAACCATAAAACCATATTTATTGCATCAGTATGAGTATCTTGATAATAATTTTTACGAATAAAATTGCTTGTAAATCCTAATGAGCGGTATAACCGTTGAGCAATCTCATTATCCGTACGTACTTCTAAAGTCACGCAATCACTGTCATTCTCACGAGCACGATTGATCATCATTTCCATCAAATAATGACCTATGTGCTGATGTTGATAAAGCGGAGAAACAGCGATATTAGTAATATGCGTTTCTTCTGGACTAAATCTTGCACCAATGAATGCTACCAAATTTGAGGCGTGATAAACCACTAAATAAAGAGAATTATTTCTTTTTCTCAATTCGGTTGCAAAAGAAAATTGGTTCCAAGGGGTTCTTCCAGAATAAACCTGCTGCTCTAATACTAATAGATCTGGAATATTATCATCATTAGCTTGCATTACTTGCAAAATTTTGCCATTTACATTGGTAATAAATGGCGTAAAACTCATATCAATTTGATTAACTGATTGATGAAAAAACTGATTAAACTTCTTCAACATAATGACTATCCGGTTCGAATGGCTTCCCTGTTTTCTTATGCCAATCTACTTCTGCTTGCGTTCTGCGCAAATATCTTGGCAATAACTTATCTGGATCTACTGGTTGGGCATCAATTGCTAATTGACCAATTAAGCCAGCATGAATCACATTTTGCTCATCGGTGCCATATTCATATGGGATATTCAAAGCTTTAATCTTTTCATCTTGCTTTTCAAGACCAGAACCAACAAATACAATCTTATCGACCTTATTTTGTGCTGCATATTCTTGAATAGCCTTAATCAAGACGTCGATATTGTAATGACCATCCGGAATTACATTTTTAGGAATATCCCCACTAATGTATCCTGCAGCAAAATAATTATCATTTCTAGCATCTAAACCGGTAATTACTAAAGCTGGTTCTTTAACCCCTTTAGCTAAAGCTTGCAAAGTAGAAATACCAACTACTTCTTTATTTAAAATGCTAGCAAACATTTTAACAGTAGTAATTCCAATTCTTAAACCGGTGTATGAACCTGGTCCGATTGCTACAGCAAAACGGTCTATATCGTTTAAAGTTAATTTATTTTCTTTTAAAATCTCTTCAATTAATGGATCAAGGTGTTCGCTATGATTACGTTCATCTCGCTCATTCTTCTCAACAATAACTTGTTGATCTTCATTTAAGGCAACGCTTAAATGATTAGTAGCTGTAGAAACACTTAAGATTTTCATTAATATTATTCTCTTTCTGCTTAAATTACTTTTTTATTTTAACACGAGAAACAGCTTGCAATACAACGTAGATTACAACCATTTGCACCCAAGGAATAATCATTTCTTTAGGCAATCGTTGAACTAAAGCAGCGTTAAAATTCATCCCGTACATCAGATGAAGCCACAATGTATTCATTCCGATATTCACAATAATTGTTACTAAAATTGTTGAAGCAACAATTCGCCACACTTTAACTGGATGATCGTATAAAAATAATGCATAAATTAATGGCCCAACCATTGCAGTCAAAGTAAAACCAATAAAGAAGCCTCCTTGATTGCCAAAAATAGCAGAGGAGACCAAGTCACTGATTCCACCACCAATTGTGCCCCAAACTGGACCAAAAAAGTAAGCTAATAATACGCTACCGATAAAGCCTAGGCCTACTTTAACCGTAGTTGGACCAAATGAAAATTGCCCCAAAATAATTTTCATTGCGACTATCATGCCCAAAAAAATCATCTGTTGCAAATCTGTACGTAAAATCTTTTTTGCATTCATCTATTTTTCCATCCTCTCTCATCATGAAAAAAACATGACCAATTTGTCATGTCTTTTATTATATCTCACGCCACTTCAATTCGCAGACTGCCTGCTCATTTCCGTCATTCGTTTCAACCGCATGATAGGATTTGGTAGCATCATTTTGTATTAAATTCATGCAAGAAATTATCTCGTCGCCATAATGTACTTCTTTATCAAACTTGATATCAATAGTTTTAACTACATGATTTCTTAGGAAATCACGATCTAACATATCAACAAACCAACTAAAATAATGACTGTTTGTAACATGATGATTAGTATCTAAATCATCATATCTTGCCCGATATTTTCTTCTATTCTCATAATTATCTTGTGCTCTCAAACGAGGAAAACGGGGCATTTTCTTCAGTAATGGCACGCCCCAATCTTCCATCATTTTTACATCGGCAGGAACTAAATGGCGCTTTTTAAGATCAAGCATGACCCATTGGCTTTTTACGCTAACCAATGGATTCCCTTCAGAATCACTAATACCAAAATCACGGTATTCAAAAAAACGATTGTATCCACTGGCATTAGTACTCAAAATGACTTGATCACCGGCTTCAGGTAATCGCTTAATATCAAAATGATATTGAGTAACCACCCAACCTAATCCTCTTTTTATTAAATCATCTGTACCAGCATGGCTGTTACTTAATTGATGTTCTGAAACTTGCATCAATAATTCAACCATAGCCGGCAACTCTAGACGACGATTTTCATCACAATCTCTAAATTCAATCTGGTAGTTTTCAGTATATTTCATAATTTATTTTTGATGATATTGATCATATAACTCATTCTTAGAAACATGATGCTCTTTAGCTACTTGCTTAATCGCATCTTTCTTTGATTCGCCTTTTTCTACTAAGGCATTGACTAAATCAATCAGTTCTGGCCAAGACAATTGTTTTGGTGCCTCAGTATTTGGTGAAATCAAAATTACGAATTCTCCACGAGGTGCATTTTGAGCAAAATATTCGGTTACTTCTTCAACGCTACCACGGATAAATTCCTCATGAATTTTAGTTAATTCACGTGCAGCTACAATCTGACGATCTTTAGGTAAAACAGTAGCTAAATTTTTCAGTGTTTTAGCTAAACGATGCGGTGCCTCATAAAAGATAGATGTGGCCTTAGCTTGATTCATTTGTTCAAAGTAGGGTTTTTGTTCAGAACTTTTACGTGGTAAAAAGCCGTAATAGGTAAATGGCTGCGCATCAAAACCAGAAGCAATAAGTGCGGTCGCAAAAGCAGACGGACCTGGAAGAGGAACCACTGGAATATCATTTTTAATACATTCTTGAACCAAGATATATCCTGGATCAGAAATAACCGGCATCCCGGCATCACTTATTTCCGCAATTACTGCACCATCTTTCATTAATTTAATTAATTCTGGCGCACGTTCTTTAGAATTATATTTATGAAATGAAATCATGCGATTATGAACGCCAATTTTTTCTAGTAAAATTCCACTAGTTCTGGTATCTTCAGCCGCAATGTAATCTGCATCAGTCAGAACTTTTTTAGCTCTAATTGTAATATCTTCTAAATTACCAATAGGTGTAGGAACCAGGTATAACTTACCTTCATCTTTTGCATAGCTGCTTTGCCGTTTCAATTTATCTGCCATCCTTCTTTATGCCTTTTTTTTCGCCAAAATTATCTAAAATATCAAGACAAAACATGCAATCTGCACTAGGATCACGATGTGAGCCATAATACATATTACAAATATGGTAACCAGAATCATAAATCTTCTTTAATGACTCTAAACCACTTTGCGTCTTAGTTTCCGGCGCAGGCTGATTTGCAGTTAATTTATCTAATTTTTCATGAAGCAACTGATTTTCTACTTTTAATTCAGTATTTTCTTTTAAAGTATCTAAAATATCATTCTCAAGACTAGCAATAGTCTTAGTCATATTTTCAGTTGTTTCCTTCAGTCTCTGCAATTTTAAATATGGATCCAATTTAAAACACCTACTTCCAATTTAAAGCAAGATAATCTAAAGAATTGCGAAAATTAACATTGCTTAAACGCATTTTATCTATTTCAACCAAATTATCTAGCATTCGTGCAGCTATATTTAGCTTAAGCGAATCAGACAGATCATGTTCTGCTAATAACTTCAACTTAACCAAAATATAGCGCTGCTCTGATACTAATTTAGCATTCTCCGACAGCTTATGTGCACTAACTAAAGCCAAACTATTATGTTCTAGCATTTCTTGGTAGAAATATTTTATTGCCTGATCTAATTTATCAAGATTACCCAGTTCTTCAATTTCACTCTTAGAAAAACCATTTTCTAGTAACAATGCGGTCTTTTCGGTAGGCTTTTCGCCATTATCAAAATTGATAATCTGAGTTCTAGATCGAACTGTTGGTAAAATTTGATCACTATTATTAGTAATTAAAATTGTAACTACAGGAGCAACGGGCTCTTCTAGCAAGTTAAGCAAACCATTAGCTGCGGATAAGGTCATTTTTTGAGCTTCATTAATAAAGAAAAAGCGCCGACTACTTTCAACCGGACTTTTGGCCAATTCTTCTTTTAAGGGCCGCACTTGATCGATTCCCAAAGTTTGTTTACCTTCAGGTTCAACTAATAGAACATCTGGATGATTACCAGATAAAATTTGTTTACAATTTTGACAAGTCCCATCCGGTTTATTTTCACCAGTACAATTAAATAAACAAGCTAACCAATAAGCCGTATTAAGTGCGCGACTCTCATCGCTATCTACGAATAAGTAGCTATGGGCTAATTTCTTTTGCTGGTATGCTCTTTGTAAAAATTGGGCTTGCTTCGTCCCTACATTAGAAATATCAATCATTTAAAAACGCTTAAACTTATCAACTGGAACAACAAAACAAATTGCACCACCTACAGTAACCTTTAATGGTTGGGTTATTTCATACCCTGTAGAAATCATATGTGGTGTTGCGATTTCTTCTCTTGCCCGTGATTCTTTCTTAATTACTTTTAGTACATCATCGACTTCTTCATCTTTGCATCCCACTAAAAATGTGGTGTTACCTTGACTCAAAAAGCCGCCTGAAGTTGCTAATTTAGTAGCACGGAAATTGCTTTTAACAAATGCTCTTTGTAGATTATTTGAATCTTCTTTTTGTACAATCGCAATTACTAATTTCATTTAATCAATCCTTAAAATATCTCTGGCAATCTTTTTTCTAGAGTTTCAATTACTTGATTTACGACATCATCAATTGGTTGACTGGCATCAATTGTTACAAAACGATCTGGATATAAATTCTTCACTTTTAAAAATCCAGCATAAACTTTTTTATGAAAAGCCATATTTTCTTGTTCTAACCGGTCTTCTTGGCCTGGACGAAGTTTTTGAATTCGATTAAGACCAACTTCAGGAGCAATATCCAAAAAGAAAGTCAAATCAGGATCTAATTTTCCTGTCGCAAAATCATTAATTTGCTTAACTTCTTTGATCCCTAAATCTCGGCCTTCTCCTTGATATGCTAGTGAACTATCAACAAAACGATCTGAAAAGACAATCTTGCCTTCACTAAGAGCTGGACGAATTATTTCTTCTACGTGTTGACTTCTTGCAGCCGCATATAGAAGCGCCTCTGTTTTGGCATCCATTTTATCATTTGCTGGATCCAAAATAATATCGCGAATTTTTTCTGCAATTTTTGATCCACCGGGTTCTCGAGTCACAAGATATTGTGGCTTAAGTTTAGGGCCAATCTTATCCAAAACCTCTTTTAAAACTGTACTTTTTCCTGCGCCATCAGGACCTTCAAAACTAACAAAATAACCTCTCATAAAATCCTCCATAGGTCTATTTTACAGAAGTTTCACATAGATTAACAGCCCTAGCAATTTTTAATTTATAAAATTAAAAAAGTCCCATAATGGGACTTAAATTTTACTGCGTAATCGCATTAGTGATACCACTAAATCTTGTGCCTCGATGACGGGCTTCATTATATAAAAAAGTATACTTTGCTTTTAAAATTCTACCTTGAATATAATTATCATCTGATAAATCCAAAGTATTTTGATCTAGATCTTGTTCTAAAGCTAGTTGATTCTGCAATTTTTCAATTTCAGTTACTAGCTTTTGATCACCTAGTTCTTTAATTTTATTTTTATTTCTTCTAGCCATTATAATGCCGTTCTTCCTTGCACTGCTCGCTTTAAAGTAATGGAATTAGCATATTCAATATCACTGCCCACAGATAAGCCAGCTGCTAATCGAGTAACCTTAATTCCGGCTGGCTTAATTAACTTGCTAATATACATAGCAGTTGATTCGCCTTCTGGAGTTGAATTAAGAGCTAAAATTACTTCTTTTACATCATCATTTTTTTGTAAACGAGTAATCAATGACTTAATATTAATCTCTTCTGGTCCAATTCCATCCATTGGAGAAAGAACACCGTGAAGCACATGATAAAGACCATCATATTCACCCATATCTTCAAAAGCCATCAAATCCTTAGGTTGTTCAACAACCATAATGGTAGTTTGATCACGATTAGGATTGGAGCAAATATCACAAACTTCTTTTTCAGTAATATTTCCACAAATAGGACATTGATGAATATCATTCTTCACTTGAATTAAAGCTTTAGAAAAATCTTCAACATCCTTTTCTGGCATATCCATTGTATAAAAAGCCAAACGAGTGGCAGTCTTTTCACCTACTCCAGGCAGCCTCATATAAGCATCAATCAAATGAGCTATTGGTAATGGATACTGCAATTACATCAAACCTTTCGTGTACTTGCCTAAACTTGCTTGAGTTGCTTCATCAATTTGAGATAATCCTTTGTTAACAGCATCAATGACTAAATCTTGAAGCATATCTGGATCATCTGGATCAATTGCTTCTTTATCGATCTTAATGTCTTTAAGCTTACGATCGCCTGTAAAAGTAGCTACTACAAGATCATCAGCTGACTTACCAGTAAATTCTTGTGCAGTAATATTTTCTTGTTCTTGGGCCATTTGTGCTTGAAGCTTCTTTGCTTGCTTCATCATTTGTTGCATGTTCATTCCGCCCATGCCCATACCGCCAAAGTTATGTCTTCTACTCATTTTAATTCTTCTCCTTAATCTTTAATCGTTACAGCATCCCCAAAGAGATCTTTAGCCTTATTCACTATTTCAGAATTTTCTTTAGATTCTTTATTTTCAATCTGTTGCTTTTTCTTAGCAAGCAGTTCTTCCTTGTGACTTTCGACAAATTCTTTTCTCACAGCAAGCCAATCATCATCTGGGACTAACACAATTCCATATGAATGCTTAGCAAATTTCTCAATCAAATCTGTCAACTTATCCAGTAAGTCACCATCTGAAGCATTTTCAAACCATAAAGTATACTTACACTTCATTACAACCTGGTCTGGACTAGCAGCCACAGGTTCAAGAACATCTAATAATGCTTTCTCTGAAACTTCTAACACAGATTGTAAATCTGGCCATACATTCTTAATAGCGGTCAGATCTTCTTTGGTTGCATTTTCAAGAACATGATAAACCTGTTTTCGATTTTCTGCTGTAGTTTTTTTGATTTTTCTTGGTGATTTTTTAACTTCCTTAACAATTGTCTTTTTGGTAATTTTAGGAGACGTCTTTGGTACAGCCGTATCCAAATGGAACACTTGATCCTTAGCCAGCATTGGCTTATTGGACAGCTTACTAATTTGTTGCGTTAAGTCTACTACCTGTTTTTTTAATGCAGCTAGTTCTGCTTGCATATTAGTATTAACTTTAGCTGGAGCAGCTTGAACCGGAGCAGCTGTCGATGATGCTACTTGCTCTTCTTGCTTGCTGCCAGCTTCTACTAAAAATACTTCAAGCGGAATTTGTTGCTGATTAGTGTAACGCAGATCATTCAGTGCTTTATTTGCTAAAGTAATCAGACGATAGAATATATTTGTAGGTATATCCTTAATTTTTTGTACAAAATCTTCAGATAAAAACGTACTCTGGTTGTCGTCTCCCGCCTTGATCAACATCAAACTCTTAGTTGCCATCTCAATCAATTCATCCAAAATGTTTTTAGAACTAGCCCCTTGCGCTAATTCAGTTTGAGCTAATTTTAAAGCTGATTCTGGATTCTGCTCCAGCAATGCTAACAATATTTTTTCAATATTTTCCTTTGCAGCAAAGCCTGTAATTTCCAAAGCGTCTTGATAATTGACGCTTTCTTTCTCATAGCTAAGCAGCTGATCCAAGATACTAAGCGCATCCCGCATCCCACCATCTGCTACTTGTGCAATGACAGCTAGAGCTTTATCTTCATATTTGATATTCTCCTGATCAAGAATATATTTCATTCTCTTCTCAAGATCATCTTTTGAAATGCGTTTAAAGTTATAGCGTTGCGTTCTTGAAATAATAGTAGCTGGAACCTTCTGTAATTCGGTTGTCGCCAAAATAAACACAACGTGTTCTGGTGGTTCTTCTAGTGTCTTAAGCAATGCATTAAAAGCACCCATTGATAGCATATGAACTTCGTCGATAATGTAGACTTTATATTTTCCTTCTGTTGGAGCATATTTTACCTTATCGCGAATCTCACGAATTTCATCTACACCATTGTTAGAAGCCGCATCAATTTCCATAATATCAGGCATTGAACCTTTATCTGCAGCTATACAATTAGCACATTCATTACAAGGTTCGCCATCTTGAAGATTAGTACAGTTTAACGCTTTAGCAAAAATTTTAGCACAGGAGGTTTTACCTGTACCGCGAGGTCCCGCAAATAAAAATGCATGGGATACTTTGCCTCTTTTAATCGCATTTTTAAGAGTATCAGTAATTGACTCTTGGCCAATCACACTATCAAAAGTCCGTGGTCGCCATTTACGATATAGCGCTTGATAAGCCATAAATTCTCTTCCCTAGTAAAAAAACTCCTAACTCTTTAAAAGAGTTAAGAGTTTGTAATTGTCTAATAAAAGGCACATGCCTGAACAACCTTAGTGCTGCTACCTTCCGGTCCTGACACGATTCAGAGGTCAAACATTGCCCACAAAGTATCATAACGTATTTCGCAATTTTTTTCTAGTTTCTAGCCTAAAAATTTAATTATTTTCTGCTTTTTTAGCTAATTTTTCGGCCTTTTGTTTTTCTCGAATTGCACGAAAGAAATCCTTCAGCATTTGAGCACATTGATCACGATATAAACCACGGATACTATGTGGATGGTGATTAAACTTTTCCACTTCAAACAAATCCACAACTGATCCACAAGCTCCAGCTTTTGGATCAAGTGCACCAAAGTAGACATCCTTAATTCGCGAGTTAATAATTGCACCAGCACACATTGGACAAGGCTCCAGCGTGACAAATAAACTGCAATCGATTAAACGCCACATACCCAAATTATGACATGCTTCTTTGATAGCAATCATTTCAGCATGTTGAGTAGCATCTTCGTCTAATTCCCGCCTATTATAGCCTGTGCCTATTACTTTTCCTTCGGGATCAACTACTACTGCTCCGATAGGAACCTCTCCTTGCTTCTCAGCCTCTTTAGCTTGATCTATGGCTAATTCCATATATTTCTTTTTATTAGCGCTAGACAGCATTATTATCCCTCTTAACGGACTTCAAAATATAGTATCCCTTATCTCTAGTAAGAATCTCACAATTTCCATAGGTAGCAGTCATCAACTTACGTGCACTAGGTTCGCCTTGCTTTTTCTGAATAACTACTAAAAGTACGCTCTGATCAACCAAATGATCGCTCGCACCGGTAATGATGTCACTGACAACTTTTTTACCGGCTCTAATTGGCGGATTGGTTAAAACTAAGCCGTACTTCTTATCCACCTGTGCATAACAATCAGAGGAATAAATATTTACGTTTGAAATGTGATTTACTTGTGCATTCTGTTTAGCCAAATTCAAACCACGCTCATTAACATCAACCATGTCGACAGTTTGACTAGGCCAAAACTTTGCAGCAAATAATCCAATAGGACCATATCCTGTTCCCACATCTAAAATATTTTCTTGTGGAAAAGTCACTTCTTTCATGGCTTTGATCAAAACGCCAGAGCCGTAATCCACGCGCATTTTTGAGAAAACACCAGCGTCAGTGGTAAATTTCAAATCAATGTTATCCACATGATAATCAATCACATGTTCATCATGCGCAGTCGTTGGATCTGTCGCAAAATACATTTGATTTTTATCTGTACTCATCCTATTTTTCCTTTCTTTTTTCTAGCAAATCTTTAAATTTTTCTACTTCATTTTCATCTCGTCTCTTTTTTAAAGATTGAATTTCTGCTTGCATTTGCTTATTTTGATCAGCTAAATCTTTGTTTTGTTTCTCAAGATCATCAAGCTTTTTTAGTACTAATTCAATATCGTCATGCGTATGTAGTGTATTTGCACCATTAGTTTTACGCATTAAGTAAGAAGTAATTGATGAGGTAAGCATTCCGACTATACCAATTCCTAACAGCATAATAATTAGTGTAACAAATTTACCCACAATGCTATGAGGAGGAATAGTTTTTCCAAATATTGCATCATATCCTACCGTTGATGCCGTCGATAAAGCCCACCAAAATGCAGTATCTAATGACACATGCTCGGTAATTGCAAACGCCTCAGCACCAACTAATAAGAAGGTAATAGTAAAAAAGACAACATACAGCAAACCGTTAGTATGAAAAATTATTTTTAATTTTCCCATTAGGCCTGCAAGACGAATCAATCTTAACAATCTTAAATCAGAAACTAAACCTGATAAATTAAAAATATTTAACCCCACAAATAATAATCCTATTGGAATAATAGATAATAAATCATAAATGTGGGTTTTAAAATACAGCTTTTTATCATCCGCTTCATAGAAGCGATAAAAATAATCTATTGCAAAAAATAAAACAATAGCACAGTTTATCCAAAACCATTTACTGGTTGGCTGATTTATACTGATGACAGCAGCAAAATCTAAAATAATTAAAAAAATAGAAATGATAGACAAAATTGCCATTACCCATTGATAGGGAGTTAATTTTTTATCTAAACCAATCATCATAAAATTTATTATACAAAAAAATAAGCTCTTCGCACATAGCAAAGAGCTTATTCTTAATGCCCAGTTGGGCTGTAACTATTTAAGGGTTACAGTTGCGCCAACTTCTTCAAGCTTAGCCTTGATGTCGTTAGCTTCGTCTTCTGAAACGCCTTCCTTAACGTTCTTAGGAGCACCATCAACAAGGTCCTTTGAGTCCTTAAGGCCAAGACCAGTAATGTCACGAACTGCCTTAATAACCTTAACCTTTTCTTGACCAGCTTCAGTCAATTCAACGTCGAATTCTGACTTAGCAGCACCTGCGTCTGCAGCACCTGCAGCAGCAACTGGAGCAGCAGCAGTAACGTCAAATTCGTCTTCAATAGCCTTTACAAGGTCGTTCAATTCAAGAATTGAAGCACCCTTTAATTCTTCAATAATCTTATCAGTATCTAAAGCCATTTAAGTATCCTCCGAAAAATTAGAATTTAGATATTAAATATAATTTCTTTATTATTCAGCTGAGTCTTCATCCTTAGATTCAGCAACAGCCTTAACAGCATAAGCGAAGTCGCGGATAGGAGCTTGCAATACAGAAACAAGCATTGAAAGCAAACCTTCGCGACCTGGGATTGAAGCAAGTTCTTTGATTTCATCCTTAGAAGTCAACTTGCCTTCAAGCATACCACCCTTGATTTCGATAACGTCGAAATCATCTTCGTACTTAGAAACGATACGTGCAGGTTCGGTAATGTCATCAGCGTTATCAGTGTAGATAACAGCAGTTGGGCCTACGAAAGTATCATCAAGACCTTCAATACCAGCCTTAGCAGCAGCACGTCTCAAGTAGGTGTTCTTGATAACCTTCATCTTAACGTCGTTATCACGAAGTTCCTTACGCATGTTAGTAACTTCTTCAACAGTTAAACCAAGGTAGTTGATTACCAAGATAGCCTTAGCAGCTTTAAGTTCTTCAGCAAATGCATCAACGAGCTTTTCCTTTTCAGCAATAGCAGCTTTACTCAAATTATTTCACCTCCATGATTACATTGATAAATTCTATAAGGCCTTTTTAAAGCAAAAACTCCATGCCGAAAGACATGGAGCATAAAAATCTTCATTATCTTCTGGCCTCGGCGGGATTTTGAGGCGTCATGCCACCCGAGTCTTAGGTAGAATTTACAGTTATTTAGTATAGCAGGCAAAAGTCGAAATAACAAGTAGTAAATTAAAAATAAGTCAAAAAAAATAAGATCAACTGCAGTTAATCTTATCTTTTACTTTATAAATTAGTGAAATACACCAACAATAATTGGCAAAAGCCAAATCCAGAAAATACAACTTACTGCAAAGAAGACAGTTGAAACAGCAACGGAGCTGGCACCCTCTTTAACATAAATAAAGTAAAATAATAACGTAAATAATTAAAAAAAGAGAAAAGCTGTGCTTTCCTCTTTCAATTTATATGGTTTTAGTCTCACTTGGATTCGTTAATTCTTCTAGTTCACCAGTAGTTTTGTAAACAACCCAGCTAGCTAAATTAACTATGTGATCTCCAATTCGCTCTAACAATCTAGTTACAACAAAATAACTAGATGATGCCACTGCTCTAGATGGATCATCTTCAATACCATCAACAATTAACTTTCGTGCTCTAACATAATCATGGTCAATTACGCCATCACGACTGGCAACTTCTCGCGCCATCTTTTCATCATCTTGTACGTAAGCCGTCAAAATTTGAATAAGCATGTGACGAACATTGTGAGTCATATTTGAAATGATCTCTTCAACTTCAGGAATTCTTGGATTACCCTTTACACGAATTGTTTCAAGAGCAATACTCATGGCATTTTCACCGATTCTTTCCAAATCAGTTGTTGCCTTCAAAATACTAATAACTACTCTGAAGTCAGTAGCTACTGGTTGTTGTAAGGCCATTAATTTCAAGGCCTTTTTTTGAATATCGATTGATTCAGTAGGAATCTTTTCTTCATTATCAACCATAGATTGGGCAGTTTGTTTATCATGATCAACAAATGCGCGAGTGGCTTGATCGATTTGATCATTTACAAAAACACCCATTTCCATAAATTGCGTGTTTAATTTCTTTAATTCATCTAAAAATATTTCGTGCATCTTTAATACCTCAAAATTTTAACCAAAACGACCGTTAAGGTAATCACTTGTAATTTGCTTTTTAGGTGCAATAAACATTTCTTCAGTTGGACCGGCCTCGATCAAGTCGCCGTTCATTAAGAAGGCAGTCTGATCGGAGATTCGCCCAGCTTGCTGCAGGTTATGCGTCACCATGATGAAAGTATACTGGCGTTTTAATTCCATCAACGTTTCTTCAATCTCGCTACTTGAAATTGGATCCAAAGCACTAGTTGGTTCATCTAGCAAAACCACTTTCGGTCTAACCGCTAAGGCACGTGCAATACAGATTCTCTGCTGCTGACCACCGGAAAAGGCTTGCGCATTACGCTTCAAATTATCCTTGGTTTCTTTCCAAATAGCAGCCTGCTTGAGACTTTCTTCAACCCGTTGATCGATTAATTCTTTATCCTTTACACCGGCAATTTTAAGACCATAGGCCACATTATCATAAACAGAAAATGGGAATGGTGCTGGCTGCTGGAAGACCATGCCCACTTCTTTACGAAGGGCTACTAGATCCATTTTAGAACCATAAATGTCTTGTCCCTCGAACTTGATATCACCGGTAATTTTAATATTTTCAATATCATCGTTCATCCGGTTCAAGCAACGTAAAAACGTTGATTTACCACAGCCTGAAGGTCCAATCAAGGCAGTCAATTCTTTTTCTTGAAAGTTAAGATTGATGCCATGCAATGCCTCATAGTCACCGTAACTCAGATGTACATCTTTTGCTGAAATTATTGTTGTCATTTTAACCAAAACTTCCCTGAATATAATCTTCAGTAATCTTACCTTTAGGATTTGTAAAAATATCCGCAGTGGAATTATATTCAATTACATGCCCTAAATGGAAGAATGCAGTATAATCACTAATTCTTGATGCCTGCTGCATATTGTGAGTTACCATAATCATTGTATATTTACTTCTAAGCTGCTTTAAAGTATCTTCTAGCTTTGAAGTGGAAACAGGATCTAGTGCACTAGCTGGCTCATCTAAAAGCAATACTTCAGGTTTAACAGCCAAAGCTCTTGCAATACATAAACGTTGCTGTTGTCCACCAGATAAAGCCAAGGCACTTTTATCCAATTTATCCTTTACTTCATCCCACAAAGCAGCAGCACGCAAGCTTTCTTCTACAATTTTGTCGAGCTCATTTTTATTAGTTTGTCCATCAGCCTTTAGTGCATAGACGATGTTTTCTCTAATTGACTTAGGGAATGGATTAGGACGTTGAAAAACCATCCCAATATTTTTCCTTAATTCATAAACATTAATGTTAGGCTTATTCACATCTAAGCCATGAAACCAAATTTCGCCATTAACCGTTGCTACTCGATCATTCATTCGATTAAGTGATCGTAAAAAAGTAGATTTTCCAGAGCCTGAAGCTCCAATTAAGGCCGTAATAGTATTCTTCTTAAACTGTAAACTAGCATCAAAAAGCTTTTGTACTTTTCCACCATACAAAACACTTAGATCCTTTGTAGAAAGCTCTAAATCATCCTTGGCAAAAGTTTTAACGTAGCTTTGTTTTAATTCTTGTTGCATCATATCACCTTTATTTAGCTGCGGTTAGCTTGCGGTACAATTTATTACCCAAATAACGTGCACCTAAATTAAACACAATTACCACAATTACCAGCAAAGCAGATGTAGCCGCAGAAACAATAGTTGCATCTGGAATAATCCCCTCTGTATTAACCTTCCAAATATGAACTGCAAGAGTTTCTGCTGGACGCATTACATTTAATGGGCTTGTCGGACTAAATGGATTCCAATCTGCATAATTAATGGTTGACCCACTCTGACCTGCAGTATAAATTAATGCAGCTGCTTCACCAAAAATTCGTCCTGCACTTAAAATGATACCGGTCAAAATACCAGGAAGCGCTGCAGGCAAAACAATACCACGAATGGTTTTCCAATTAGATAATCCTAATGCTAAACCAGCTTCACGTTGATCTTGTGGCACACCTTTAATCGCTTCTTCAATGTTACTGGTCAAAATAGGCAAATTAAAAAATGTAAGAGCCAAAGCACCAGAAATGATTGAAAAGCCTAAGCCAAATTGAACTACAAAAAGCAAATAGCCAAATAACCCAACTACGATTGAAGGCAAAGAACTCAAAATTTGGATAGTCGTACGAATCAAATTGGTAATCCAATTATCTTTAGCATATTCTGCCAAATAAATTGCAGCACCTAGCGCAATTGGCAATGAAATAATAGTAGTTAAGACCAATAGATATAATGAATTAAATAATTGATCTCGCACCCCTCCACCAGCTTGATAAGATGAAGCCTCTGAGGATAAGAAATGCCATGATAAATGAGGAACACCAGTAATTAAAATATTACCTAAAATACCAGCCAGAATTAATACAACGATTCCAACTAAGATGTAGATAACAGCGGTTGCTAATTTATCTTTCTTTTTTGCATCCATCTTTATTTCTGGCCTCTCTTTCCAATTAACTTAACTAGGAAGTTAAATACTAATGACATAATCAAAAGCAATAATGCTAATGACCATAATGCATTGTTAGGCAATGTCCCCATAACGGTATTTCCCATTTGACTGGTCAATTGACTAGTCAAAGTTGCGGATGGACTAACCAAATTGTATGGCATAAGAACTGCATTACCAATAACCATCTGTACGGCTAATGCTTCACCAAATGCTCTAGCCATACCAAAAATTACCGCTGTCAAAATTCTAGGAGTTGCTACACGCAAGACAACATGGTAAATAGTTTGCCAATGAGTTGCACCTAATGCCATTGATGCTTTTCTGAAATGACTAGGTACGGCTTTTAGACTATCTACAGTTAAAGAAGTAATAGTTGGTAAAACCATGACGAATAAAACTAAAGTAGCTGCTAAAATACCAAAACCTGTTCCACCAAATAATGTTCTGATTACAGGAATAATGATCGTTAATCCTAAGAAACCATAAACAACTGATGGAATACCAACCAATAATTCTGTTACTGATTGTAAAAATGAAGCACCTTTTTTAGAGGAGTATTCTGTCATGTAGAGCGCAATGGCTACCGCAAATGGTGTAGCTACAAGAGCTGCTAAAAGCGTTACCGCAAACGAGGTAACGATCATTACTGCGGCACCGACGTGATTCTTTCCTTCACCAGGATCCCAATCAGTTGAGGTCAAGAAATGAAAGACATTTACATGATTATCAATAAAAGTTGCGAGGCCGTGATAACCTACAAAGCCAATAATGGATACAACTAATACTATAATTAATCCAATAGCAAAATAAGTTAATCCTTTACCCCAATACTCTTGATAAGTTTCTTTAGAAGGCTTAGTTAATTTCTCAATATCAACGCTACTCGGCCCCATCTTTTTTAATTTAACGTGTGGGACCTGCTGATCAGCAATAGCTTGATCAACTACCTCTTTTAATTTATCTTTATCATTCATAAATTATTTTCCTACTTTGATAACTCGATTATCACTATCTCGAGTTACTTTCATATCATCAATACTCAAATAACCGATTTTAGGTACAAGATCATGTTGTACCTTTTTACCTAACATATACTTAATAAATGCATTTGTCTTCTTGTCTGGTTTGCCTTTAGTATACATATGCTGATAAGCCCATAATTGCCACTTATTAGTAGTAATGTTCTTATTAGTTGGCTTAACACCATCGATACTAAGTTTTTGAATATTGTCACCATTAGCATATGGGAAAGATATGTAGCTAATTGTTCCAGGCGTCGTATCAACGATTTTTTTAACCGCACCATTTGAATCCTGCTCTTGAGACTTAATAGCTTTTTGCTTATGTAAAACAATGTCTTCAAAAGAGTCTCTGGTACCACTGCCTTTAGACCGATTAACGACAATAATTGGAACGTTCTTTCCACCAAGTTGTTTCCAATTAGTTAGCTTACCGGTAAAAATTTGTCGTAGTTGTTTCATAGAGACATTCTTAACACCGACGCCTTTATTTATAATTGGTACAATACCAACAACTGCGACTTTATAGTCTTTAAGCTTCTTTGCATCGATTCCCTTTTTAGTCTCTGCAAAAACATCAGAGGTTCCAATCTGAACAGCACCAGCTTGTACTTGGCTCAATCCAGTGCCTGATCCACCACCTTGAACAACAATGTTGCTGCTTGGATGGGTCAACCGATAATCATTACCAGCTTGCTCTGCTAGAAGCTGTAATGCACTAGAACCAACAATTGTAATTTTAGAATTATCTTTAGCACATCCAGTTACACAGGCTAACATCAACAACACTAAAATTAATATTTTTCCAATAGAATGTTTTTTCATTAACACTTTCCTTAAGTAAATAGAATACGATTTCATATAGACAATTAATGATACCATGTAAAAAAATGTTAGGTCAATCACGTCTAGCGCTTACCCAGCTCTAATTAAGTTAAGTTTTTCTTAAGCACAAAAAAAGTCTCGCATGTGCGAGACCTTTTATTAATCAGTTTTTAAATTAGTCCAAGTTTAATGGATCAAGCTTGATACCAGGGCCAAAAGTAGCTGAAACAGCAACACTCTTGATGTATTGACCCTTAGCTGAAGCAGGACGTGCACGTAAAATTACATCACGTAAAGCGTCAAAGTTTTCAACTAATTGATCTTCAGTGAATGAAACCTTACCAATTGGAGTATGAATAGCTGCTTGACGGTCAACACGGTATTCTACTTGACCTGCCTTAACGTTCTTAACAGCCTTTTCGATGTCCATAGTTACAGTACCAGTCTTAGGGTTTGGCATTAAGCCCTTAGGTCCAAGGATACGACCCAAACGACCTACCTTAGCCATCATCATTGGGGTTGCAACTACAACGTCAAAGTCCAACCAACCGTCTTGGATCTTTTGTACTAAATCATCTGAACCAACAAAGTCAGCACCTGCAGCCTTAGCTTGATCAGCTTGTGGACCTTCAGCAAATACTACAACGGTTTGAGTCTTACCAGTACCATTTGGCAAAACAAGTGAACCACGAATTTGTTGATCTGCTTGCTTAGGATCTACGCTTAAGTTGTAAGCTACATCAATTGTAGCGTCGAAGTTAGCGTATGAAGTTTCCTTAACAAGTTTCATAGCTTCTGCTACTGAGTATAATTTATTTGAGTCTACCTTCTTGGCAGCATCTAAATATTTCTTACCATGCTTTGGCATGTGATTTCCTCCTTGTATATGTGGTCAAACGAGCTTCTCTAACTCTCCCACCTAAAGTGTTAACTAAATAAAATTAACAGGATTAGTCTTCGACTTCGATACCCATACTTCTAGCGGTACCTTCAACCATGCGCATAGCAGCTTCAATATCAGCAGCGTTAAGGTCTTTCATCTTAGTCTCAGCAATTTCCTTGACTTGATCCTTGGTTACCTTACCAACCTTCTTGGTGTTAGGTTCACCTGAAGCCTTCTTGATCTTAGCAGCTTGCTTTAAAAGCACTGGTGCTGGTGGAGTCTTAGTAATGAATTCGAATGAACGATCTTCATATACTGTAATAACTACAGGGATAATCATGCCCTTTTGGTCAGCAGTTCTAGCATTGAAGTCCTTAGTAAAACCAACAATGTTAATACCAGCTTGACCCAAAGCAGGACCAACTGGAGGAGCTGGGGTAGCAGCACCAGCTGGGATTTGTAACTTAACTACGTTAATAACTTTCTTTGCCACGGTCAAAACCTCCTTGATTCCGTGATGCGGTTAAAATGGAGAATTTTCCTTTTTTCTCCTCCCACAATAATAAACGTACCGTATTAGAATAACATCGTTTAGCTGCAATTACAACTAAAATTTATAGTTATTCGTTTACATCTAGCTTTTTAACTTGATCGTAATCAAGTTCAGCAGTAGTAGCACGACCAAACATATCAACTGAAACATATAACTTGTATTTATCAGGTTGAATATCAGTAATCTTACCTACCATGCCATTAAATGCACCTTCAATAATAGTTACTGATTCACCAATTTCAAAGTTTTCAGTTGGCTTCTTAGCAGGTTGGCCTTGATTTCTAAGAAGACGTTCTATTTCTTCAGGAAGAAGTGGTGAAGGTTTTGAACCACCACCATGTGAACCAACAAAGCCAGTTACGTTAGGGGTATTTCTAACGATAAACCAACTTTCGTCGGTCATAACCATTTCGACTAAAACATAACCTGGGAAAATCTTTTCTTCAATTTCTTGTTTCTTACCGCGAACAGTTTCAACTTTTTCTTCTTCGGGAACCATTACACGAAAGATATAATCTTGCATCCCCATGCTTTGAGCACGAGAAAGTAAATCTGACTTAACCTTGTCTTCGTAGCCAGAATAAGTATGTAAAACGTACCATTGCTTTTTTGCAGTTTCGACCATAATTCTTCTCCTTGTTTTCGGGTAAACAAAAAAACCTCCCACAGAGGTTTTTCTTAGCTGTCATTATTATAACATGAACCAATAATAATTTCTATTCTGATTACATATGTTGAGTTAACCAGCTAAAGAGCCAGTCAAGTGCACCCAAATATGCAGCAAACAAAATTGAACTTGTAATAACAGTCATAGTATCATGTCTATTTTGTTTTGCAGTTGGCCAAGTAACCAATTTCATTTCATGGGCAACGCTCTTAAAGAACTTAATCATTAACCTTTTTACCTCGTTTCCTTGTGTAAAGTCATCTTACCGCAATGCTTGCAGAACTTCTTCAGTTCAAGTCGCTGAGTGCGATTTTTACTTGCGGTGATTGAGTAGTTGCGTGACCCACATACGCTGCAGGCTAAAGCTGCTTTTTTCACTGCCATAATCTCACTTCCAAACTTTTATATAAAAACACATACTTATTCAGTATTTTATACTGTCAAATGCAATTACGTCAATATTCTAAATTAGAATTACCAATAACTAAAACCTATCCTAATCCATAGCAACTTAATATTTCAAATAGTTCTATCACTTATCTATAATAAGTTTAACGAGTTTTTAGAAAGGACTACTTTAAATGAACAAACATCCAGAATATTTATTAAATAAAATCTCTGGTCCACAAGACTTAAAGAAATTATCTATCGCTCAAATGCAACAATTGGCACAAGAAATTAGAACCTTAATCTTAGAAAAAGACGCTGCTGAAGGTGGGCACTTAGGACCTGATCTCGGAATTGTCGAAGCTACTATTGCTTATCATTATGTTTTCGATGCTCCAAAAGACAAGATTGTATGGGATGTATCTCACCAAACCTACCCACACAAGATGTTAACCGGCCGTGCTCTTGCTTGGCTTGACCCTGATCATTATGAAGATGTTACTCCATACAGCAATCCTGACGAAAGTCCATACGATTACTACGCCGTTGGCCACACCTCTACTTCAATTGGACTTGCAACTGGAATGGCAAAGGCTAGAGACCTAATGGGTAATCACGAAAACATCATGGCCTTAATTGGTGATGGTTCAATGACTGGTGGTCTTGCTTATGAAGGCTTAAACAATGCCGCAATTGAAAAACATAATTTAGTTGTGGTAGTTAATGATAACCAAATGTCCATCGATGAAAACGTTGGTGGTTTAGTCACTGCTTTAAAGAAGTTACGTGATTCAAATGGTGAAACTAAGGAAAATCCATTTACTGCAATGGGTTTCGACTATCGCTATGTTGCCGATGGTAATGATATTAAATCAATGATTGAAGCCTTTAAAGCAGTCAAAGATGTTGATCACCCTATTCTTTTGCATATCAATACTTTAAAAGGTAAAGGCTACAAACCAGCAATTGATGAAGAAGAGGCTCACCACTGGGTAATGCCATTCGATTTAAAGACTGATAAGCCATTAGCACCTGCTAGTGAGGCACCAACTGCTAATTCAGTTGCTTTAGATGTTGTTAGTGAAGAAATCGAAAAAGGCACTAACTTAATGGCAATCAACGCTGCTATTCCTGGTGTCTTTGGCTTAGATAAAATTAAGAACAAATATCCAGACCACTACACAGATGTTGGTATTGCTGAACAAGAATCTGTTGCTTTTGCAGCTGGTGCTGCTAAGGAAGGCGCAGTTCCAGTTTTATTTGAAAATTCCACTTTCTTGCAACGTGCATTTGACCAATTATCACATGATGTCGCAGCTAATGATTTACCAGTAGTCATGATGGTTGCTGGCGGCGGAATCTCAGGCACCAGTAAAACTCACCTTGGTATTTTTGACCAAGTAATGATTTCTAACTTGCCTAACTGGATTTACTTAGCTCCTACTAATTTAGCTGAAGAAAAAGCCATGATGACGTGGGCGATCAAGCAAAGAAAACACCCTGTGGCTATTAAGATGCCAACTAAGGCTGTCCCTGAAAATGGTGACGCTCAAGAAGATTACAGTAAAATCACCTACCAAATTAAGCCAGGTAAAGACGTTGCTGTCTTAGCTTTGGGCGACATGTATGCAATACTTGGTGAAAAAGTAGCGCAAGAACTTAACGCGACCTTAGTTAACCCAGTTTCAGCTAATATTTTAGACAAAGACGCTCTAGATAAATTAGCTAAAGAAAATAAAGTCATCGTCACTATTGAAGACAATACTTTAGATGGTGGTTTTGGTGAGAAGGTAGCTTCCTACTTAGGCGACAAAGATGTCAAAGTTTTGAACTATGGTCAAAAGAGAGTTTACACTGATCAAACGCCATTAAAGGATATTTTAAAGGAGAACCGAATGACAGTTGACCAAATTGTTGAAGATATCAAAAATGCTTAGAAATTAATAATTATATCTAAAAAAATCTTCGGGTGATTTATCCGAAGATTTTTTCATGGCAAAATAAGTCGAGTAGTTTTTCAATTAATCCTGCATAATACAAGCTGTAAGGAGGTAAAAATTTTGGAACAAATTGAATCAGTTCAACAGATGCAAGAATTTATTCAAAATCATTTGTCTGAGCAGATCACACTTACTGCATTATCAAAGGTTTCATTATATTAACCTTGGTATTCCTATCGTCTATTCGTAAGCTATCTCAACATGACGCCAGCACAATATATCAGACGGGTGCGTTTATCACAAGCTGCGTTAAAATTGCGAGATTATCAAGATCGCATTACTGACATTGCATTAGAAAGTGGCTTTAAGAGTGTAGATGGTTTTCAGCGAGCTTTCTACCGCGAATTTAAATGCAATCCTAGTGAATAGGCTGCACATCCTGTTCCAATTTATCTATTTAATCCTTATGGCGTTAAATACAAACCTAATAGATATAGAAAGGAGTCTGCTATGAAAAATGTAAGCAAATGTATGACTATGTTCTATTTTCATACATTTTGGACTATTCGTGCTTTCCATTTCTCTTACCAACGTCTAC
>NZ_PCZD01000020.1:0-30699 GCF_002553975.1 Lactobacillus sp. UMNPBX6 | reverse complement strand
GGAACCGTACGTCCGGTGCAATGAGAGGGGCGAGAATTAAACTCCCTCTACTCTAAAAAAACAAAAGCCAACCTTAAAATAATCTTAACTATATTAAAAATAAAAAGTACAGTATAATATTTATCAGGGGAAAAACTAGGATGAGAATTTAATATTATTGCAGAGAGAGTCTGCGTTCTCGACTAATTTTTCAAGTACAAGTGAAGCTCCAGAGACGTAAGTCCCTGGAGCTTTTTTCATTAAAATGAATTGAGGGAAGTTTATATGCGAAAAGATTTTAAAGAAAACCTTTTGAACATATTGAATGGTGTGAGTACTGGTGTAGTGATCGCGTTGGTGCCAGGTGCATTAGTTAATGAACTGATGAAGAGCGTCGTGCATACTTGGCCCGGAGTACAAAATATTTTAACAATGACAACATTGATGAGTAGCTTGTTAGCCGTCTTTGCGGGATTGTGCGTGTCATATTTGCTCAAGTTCAACTTAATTCAGTCAGGTTAAATTACAGCGGCTGCGATGATTTCCAGTGGTGCATTTCAAGTGAAAAATGGTCAGATTATTTTGGCTGGTTCTGGGGATGTAATTAACATTGCGCTGACTATTTTCTTTGCGGCATTCTTAGTGAAGTTTTTGACACCAAAATTGGGTAGTTATACTGTGCTTTTGTTGCCGTTGATTGTGGCAGTGATCGCGGGTAGCGTAGGTCAATTCATGTTGCCTTACACAAAGATGATTACTGGTGCGGTAGGTCAGACGATCGGTACTTTGACTAACTTCCAACCACTCGTGATGGGGATGCTCATGGGTATTGCGTTTGCGGCCTTGATTGTGTCACCAATTTCTTCAGTAGGAATTGCTATGGCGATTGGAGTTGAGGGAATCGCCTCTGGTAGTGCTAACTTGGGTATCACTGCATGTGCGTTCACTTTGGCTATTATGAGTAGCAAGGTGAATGGTCTTGGGACGACAATTGCTCACTTCATTGGTACGCCAAAGATTCAGATGGCTAATATGTTGAAGAATCCAAGATTATTTTTACCAGTAATTGCATCCGCTGGAATTGCTGGATTAGTTGGTGCAATTTTTAAAATTAGTGGTACGGCTAATTCTGCTGGTTTTGGTTCAGCAGGTTTAATCGGACCGATGGCAGCATACCAATAGATGGGTGGCGGACCACTGGCAATTGGCTTCATTTTGTTGTTATTTGCGGGGATGCCAATCTTGTTAGGATTTGTCATGAGATATATCTTCATTCAAAAGTTGCAATTCGTTCGTGAAGAGGATCTTGTTATTGAAGATAAGTAAAATGCGTAGACTGATTGTGGGTAAAAGTCAATACTTTGTGGAAAAGTTCACAAAATTGTAAAGCTTTGATTTTAATTTGTAACAGTGCGGTAACTACAGCTTAATAGTGGTGAGTTACCCTATTATGTGCAATATGAAGGCAGATTTCTTCATATTGTGTACTCATCTAAAAGCCGATTCTTTTGAATCGATAAGGCGCGATGGTATAATATATTCACAAGTAAACAAGAAATATTACTGCTTACTTATATGTATGTTTATACAAAAAAGGAGACCACATTTATGAAAAAGAATAGAAAAATGTTAGGCGTGGCTGCCGCTACTTTGTTGGCTGTTGCTCCAGTTGTAGCTTCAACTGTGCCTGTTAATGCTACAAGCATTACATTAGGTACTACCACTACTAATACTACTAACAATGCTGGTACCACTAGTACACAAGCTCCAACTGATCGTCCATACTTTACTTTTAATAATCAAGTAATTGATGAAGCAACTACTGCCAATCCAAGTGCTAATGTAGTTCGTACTACTGTTGGTATTTCAAATGGTGAAGAATTATCAAGTGTTACAAAGAAGTTAAATGATCTTGGAATTAGCTTCCATGAAACTAACTCTAAGAGTACCCCTCTTAAATTGAGTGACACTGATGTTAAGAATGCTTTATTACAAAATCAAATTACTACTAAAGAAGTAACTGAAAAGCAAAAAGCTACTAAAGGTAAGAAGGCTACCGAGGTTAAGAAGACAGTTATTGTTATTCCTTCAAATGTAAGTACATTTAATTTAACTTTAAATGGTACTTCAGGTACTCAAACTGCTACTATTCAAATCCCAGTAGTTGTATCAAATTCAGGTTCATCATCTACGGAAGCAACTGATGCACCAGTATTTAGTTGGACTTTGAATGGTCAAAACCAAACTGCTGGTTTAAATGGTCGTGTATTCCAAGTTGCAGTTAACTCAAACTTTAACCCAACTAACTTTACTGATAGTGAAGGCAATATCGTTGCAATTAGTGCTGTTCAAAACAAATACAATAACACATATGCTTCAATTACAACTTCAAGTCAAGTTAACACTTCAGAAGCAGGACGTTACTACAATGTAACTTTAACTGCTACTGGTTTAACTGGTAAGAAGACAAATGTTACATACACTGTATTAGTAGCTCCAAGTTCACTTCAAACTTTGCATGCAGAAGCAGGACAAACTACTATTCCAACTTATAACATTTATGGTGATAACGCATTGCCAGGTTCAACCACTTTTAAAGATGGTGAACAAGTTTATGTTGGTGATCAAGCACGTACTGCTGCAGGCGTATCATATTCAAGAGTTTCAACTAAGTCAAAGAATGATGCTAACTCAAGCAATGTTTGGGTAAAGACTTCAGCACTTGTAAAACCAGCTGCTACTGAAAAAGGTGAATCTCACGTTGTTATGGTAGCTTCAAGAGCTTACGACAAGAACGGTAACTACTTAGGCCACATGTACGATACTTACACCAACATTGACATCGTTCCAAACATTGTAACTATCAAGGGTAAGACTTACTACAAGGTAGCTAACAAGGACGAATACGTTCGTGTAACTAACATTACTGGTACTCAACGTAAGTTGCGTCACAATGCCTACATTTACTGGTCATCATACCGTCGTACTCCAGGTACTGGTAAGATGTACAAGGGTCAAACTGTAACTACTTACGGTGCTTCATACAGATTCAAGAACGGTAAGAAGTACTACAGAATTGAAGGTTGCAGAAACAACAACAAGCGTTACATCAAGGCTGTAAACTTCTATTAAAAAGTAGAATTTAAATAAACGAAAAAGTCGGTGCAAAATGCATCGGCTTTTTTGCTGTACAATTAAAGAAATGTATTAAGTAATAAGAGGCAAAGTTATGAGCTTATGGATATTTTTAATTATCTTGATTTATTCTTTTTTGAAAACTACGGTTGAGTATGAAACAGCGACCAGATTATCATTGATCATCATTCCGCTATATTCTGCGATTATGATGATTTTAGGCATAGGTCAAAATTTTACACCTCTAACTATGCTTGTTACGTTGTTCTTGATTTTGTTTGGTATTGCAATAGGACTGTTTCAAACACGCAATGTTAAAGTTAAGATTAGTAATGAAAAAGATAAGCTAGGATTACCTAAAGTTAAAATTAAAAGAGGTGGGCATTACTTAGTTGGTTGGATTATTATCTTCATTCTTGGTATTCTGGTCGAATTGTTCTACGGTGAAGAAATGGATAAAACAGAACTATCAGAAAAACTGATTATTGAAATCTTACGAGATATTTCCAGTATTGTCATGTTCACCAATAAGAGTTCTTGGTTCATTTGGGTACTCAACGTTAGTTCTAGTTGGACTTATGATACATATTTATTATTGGAATATCCTAAGTTGCGGCAATATGTGGTTTTACGTCAAAAGGATTAATTTATTTGCAAAAAAATTGAAAATACCCTTGCATTTTACCTGGATATTAGTTATTATAATTAAGTCAGCTAACGGAGGAGTAGCGAAGTGGCTAAACGCGGCGGTCTGTAAAACCGCTCTCTCTGAGTTCGGCGGTTCGAATCCACCCTCCTCCATTGTTGAACGACAAGTAAAAAGTTCAGCTGGTATTGGGTTATAGCCAAGTGGTAAGGCAATGGTTTTTGGTACCATCATGCGCTGGTTCGAATCCAGCTAACCCAATAGTTCTAAAAGAACACCCAACCCAAAGAAAAAGCACCATATGGTGCTTTTTCTTTTTTGCGTTTTTAGTTAAAACTGTTTGAAATATTTCTAACATAATGTATACTTATAAAATGTTAGCATTATACAAAAAGTAAGTAAAGGAGGAGATGGAAATTAAAAAATTTAAGCGATTTTTTTCCGGATTAATGGTCATAGAAATGGGATTGGTGTTAGCTGCATGTTCCTCTAACAGTGGATTATCTCAAGCTAAGACTCAAACAATGAATACTTACGTCTCAAATGAAATTTCTACTTTAGATTCAAGTAAGTATGGTGATACTACTAGCTCAGAAGTATTACAGAATTCAATGGAAGGTTTGTACCGATTTGATAAAAATAATAAAGCTATTTTAGCTGGAGCTACTAGTGTTAAGCATTCTAAAGATCAACGCGTCTATACGTTTGATTTGCGTAAGAATGCAAAATGGTCTAATGGAGATCCAGTAACTGCAACGGATTATGTAACTGCTTGGCGCAGGACTGTAGATCCAAAAAATTCTTCATTAGATAGTGATAGCTATGCGATTATTAAAAATGGTACTAAAATTACACAAGGTAAGGCACCAGTTAACTCTTTAGGAATTAAGGCGTTAGGTAAATATAAATTACAGATTACTTTGGCTTATCCTATACCATATTTACCAGAAATTTTAGAGGGTGCACAATTTTATCCACAAAATACTAAACTCGTTAAAAAGTTAGGCCCTAAGTATGGAACTAGCAGTAAGAATTTAGTTTATAATGGACCATTTACAGTTACCGGTTGGACTGGCTCCAACTTAAAGTGGGTATATAAAAAGAATCCTAATTATTGGAATAAGAAAGATATTGCTTTAAATAAGGTCAACGTTCAAGTGGTACAAACACCATCGACAGGAGTGAACCTCTTTAGAAGTGGTCAACTTGACTATGCGGCTTTAACTTCGGATTTTGTTAAGCAATATGAAAAGAATCCTAATTTTCATACGCGTATAACGCCAACAAATGGTTACCTTTCATTCAATATTAAAAAGAAAGTAACCGGCAATGTTCATATTCGTCGAGCTATTAGTCAAGCGATCGATAAGCAGCAATTGGTTAAAACTATTTTGCATCAAGGTAAAGCAGCTAATGGTATTGTAGCGTCTGACTTTATTACTGATCAGTCAACTGGTAAAGATTACCGCCAAGATGCAGGTGATTTAGTAACTTATAATCCTAAGAATGCTCGTAAGGAATGGAACTTAGGCAAAAAAGAATTGGGCAAGGAAAAGATTAACCTAGAATTATTAACCTCTGACGTTGATGATTCTAAGCGTGTTGGTGAATTCATTCAAAGTAATTTGATGAAGAATCTTCCAGGTCTTAATTTAACAGTTAAATCGATTCCACTTAAATCACGGTTAGCTAATACCACTAATCATAATTATGATTTTGTCTTTGGTACTTGGCAGCCTAGTTATGAAGATCCGCTTGATTTCTTGACGGTGGGTGGTTTATTTAACCTGCAACCAGATTATCATAATGATAATTTCTGGCATCAAATTGATATGGCTAAAACCACTTATGCTACTAATCCAAAGAAGAGATTACAAGCTTTGATCAATGCCGAAAATCAATTGATCAAGAAGGATGCTTTTGCGGCACCGCTTTATCAAGCTGGTGTATCATACCTACTTAATAAGAAAGTGACTGGTTTCCAATTGTCACCTTACGGTAATGTCGCATATTATTGGAATGTAAAAATTAAATAAGATGTAATTGAGCAAATGCTTCAAAGCGTTTGCTCTTTTGGTGTAAAATATAAAATTGCGCCTTAAAAGAAAAAACAGGTAAAATAGAGGCTGACTTTTGACTAGAAAGGATTATTTATGGCTAGAATAATTAGAGTTGGCGGCTCTAGCAGCGCTACTAGTTGGCATGATGCATTAAATGATTTGCGTGCCGATGATGTATTGATGTTGGGACCCGGATATTATTATTTGCCTAGAGGTCGAGAATTAACCGATATTACAATTAAAGGAACTGGTAGTTTAGCTGAGGATACAACTATTTATGGTAACATCAGCGTTTCGGAAGATAGTCGTTATGTCACATTAGAAAATCTCTGCGTGAATACGACAACAGATAATAATAGTATTTTTGTACCAATAGAAACTAACGGTTACGTTACTTTAAGAAACTGTTGTGTTAAGGGGTATGGTACAGATACGGCAGCTATTGCCATTAATGGTAAAGTGACTCTTGAACTTTATTCAACTAAGATAACTGGTGGATCTGTTTCTATGTACGAAAATGCAGATTTTCGTTTAGAGATGAATGATTCACAAATTGATTATCCATCTGAAAATTATTGTGCTCTAGCTCTTGAAGGGCACGGAACGGCAATTATTAATAATTCTAATATTCGCGGCAGTATCAATACCTTTTTGAAAACAAATGCGGAATTAGATCTCAATAACTCTGAGGTCGATTATGTGTTATTGCACGGCCAAACTTGGATGAATATGCTTAATAGTACTCTTACCGCTAAGGATGATTCATGCCTTTATCTAAGTGATGATTGTTGGAGCAACATCGTTAATAGCAAATTTAACGGTGGGATTTATATCGATAAAAAGACGCATACTATTATCCAAAATTCAACTATTGATCGCATGATCGTAGTTGATGAGGCTAATGTGACAATGAATAATTCCATTGTGATGGAGCATGCTGATTTTCAAGATAAGAGCAGTTGTGAGGCTACGCGGGTAACCTTTATCGGAAATATGAATTATGAATATTTTTTAGCCTTAAGTGGACATGCTCAATTGAATGGCCATGATTTAATTCTTCATCCTAACCAGGCGGATTTGGCAGTGCAGGACGAAGCTAAATTAAAGACCAACGTCTTAGCTGCGCAAACTGATACATTGAATGTGGAATATAATAAGCGTCCAAACGTTTATATTTTAGGGATGCACTGGACCGCTAAGAAAAAATAATCAGGCAAAATTAACTTAGTGTATGAAATGCAATCTAGACCAATTTAGCATATAATAATAATTGGTATTAAACTTTGGGGGTGTAGTTATGGAAGAACCAATGTACATCAAGATCCACAACCAGATTAAACGCGATATTGAAAACCACGTTTATAAAGTAGGGGACCGAATTCCAGCAGAACGTCAGCTATCAGTGCGCTTTGGCGTTTCACGGATGACTTTGCGCCAAGCAATTAAAACATTGGAAGAAGAAGGAATTCTTGAACGCCGACTAGGTAGCGGGACTTATGTTGCCAGTCAAAAAGTGCAAGAAAAAATGTCTGGTATCATGTCGTTTACTGAAATTACCAAAGCTAATGGCCAAGTACCTTCAAGTAAATTAATTTCCTATCAAGTAGGGAATCCATCTTTATCTGAAAAGGAACGCTTAGCTCTTAAGCAGGATGAAAATGTATTGCGCATGGAAAGAATTCGTTATGCAGATGATATTCCGATTTGTTATGAAGTAGTTACGGTGCCATATTATTTGGTTAAAGACTTTTCTAAAGAAGATATTTCTAGCCATTTGTATGAAACCTTGGAAAAGCGTAGCGGTTTTGAAATTGGCAAAGTAACGGAACACATTTCTGCGGCTATTGCTAATGAACAAGATGCGCGTTTATTGAAGGCCAAGAAGGGCGAACCTTTAATCACTAGACGACAGGTAACTGAACTTTCAAGTGGTCAACCATTTGAATATACACGTGCTCGTTACGTGGCTGAACGATTTGAATTTACTTTTTCCAAGTAGAATTAAAAGGACAAAATAAAAACTCCAATTTCACTCAAAAACTTGAGTGAAACTGGAGCTTTTTTTATTTTAGATCTTCTTTGATTTTAGTGGTTGAAATCCCTGGTGTTCTTGGCAAGTAAACAACCTTACAATAAGGCCTTAAGAAGTCAAACTTGCCTTTCCAATCGCTGCCCATTACAAAAGTATCGACATTGTACTTTTTAATATCGTCGATTTTTTGGTCCCAATCTTTTTCAGGGATAACCTCATCAACGTAGCGAATAGCTTCCAAAATATATTTGCGTTCGGGATAAGTATTGTAAGCTTCCTTGTGCTTTTTGAATTCATTAAATTCATCAGTAGAAAGTCCTACAATTAAATAATCGCCTAATTCTTTAGCTCTTTTAAGCAGACGAACATGACCATAGTGAAGCAGGTCAAACGTGCCATAAGTAATTACCTTTTTCATTTTTTCTCCTTTTAACAAGACAATCTTATCATGTTTGAAGAAAAGATAAAACTTGAATATCATACGCGTACTTGCTTATTCCAATGGTAAAATAGATACTAGATGAAAAGACGCGTGAGGTGTGTGGAAATGGATAAAGTTAATATTTTAGGCGTTAATTTTGATAATAAAACTTTTAATCAATTTCAAAATGAATTTATTAGTCGACTGAATGATCACTTATCTACTTTTGTAGTAACTGCTAATCCTGAAATCGTAATGGCAGCTAACGAAAACCCAGAATTCATGAAAATTTTAAAAAATGATACAGATTATATCACTGCGGATGGTATAGGTATTGTTAAGGCGGCTAAGATGATTAAGCAGCCACTACCTGAAAGAGTGACGGGTTATGACTTGTTCACTTGGTTAATGAGTGTGGCTAACGACCGCGGCAGTCGCGTCTACCTGATTGGTGCTAAGCCGGCAGTAATTCATGCTGTGCAAGCTAAGGTAGCTAAAGAATACCCTAATATTAACTTAGTCGGCGCAGAAGATGGCTACTTTAAGGGAGACTTAGATTTAGTGGCTCGTAGAATTCAAAAAACACAACCAGATATGGTCTTCGCAGCGCTAGGTTTTCCTAAGCAAGAAAAACTGCTAGCTATTTTACGTAGAAATGAAACTCCAGCCTTAATGATGGGTGTAGGTGGCAGTTTTGACGTTTTCTCTGGCATGGTCAAAAGAGCACCGGAAATTTTTCAAAAGACGCATCTAGAATGGTTCTATCGTTTGATTACTAATCCATCTCGTTTTAAGCGAATGATGGTATTGCCTAAATTTGTTGTACGCTTTAAGCAATCGAAGAGAGGAAAATAATTAATTGATGAAGGTTTTGCATGTAAATGCCGGCCTTGAAAATGGTGGCGGTTTATCACATATTGTTAATTTATTAACTGAAGCCAAAAATGAAGGTAAAGATTTTGAATTATTGACTTTAGCTGAAGGTCCTGTAGCTCAGGCGGCTCGTGCAAAGGGGATTACTACCCATGTGCTTGGTGCTAATAGTCGTTATGATTTGGCTAGTTTACGTAAGTTAACCCAATTTATTAACAATGGACATTATGACATTGTGCATACGCATGGGGCTAGAGCCAACCTTTTTCTTTCTCTAATTTATAAAAAAATCAAAGCAACTTGGTGCATTACTGTGCATTCAGATCCCTACTTGGATTTTGAGGAGCGTGGCATTTTAGGAAAAATTTTCACCAAGCTTAATTTGCGTGCGCTAAGAAAAGCTGATTGTGTTTTTGCAGTCACTAATCGTTTTGCACAGCTGCTCATTAATAAAGTACAAGTGGATAAAAGTAAGGTACATGTAATTTATAATGGTATCTTTTTCCACAGCGATAGTGAGATTCCCGCTAAATATGAGCATACTTATTTCAATATTATTAATGTTGCCCGTACTGAAAAGGTTAAGGGTCAAGAATTGCTTTTAAAAGCTGTTAAAAAACTGGACGACCAACATATTCGTTTGCATATTGCAGGAGATGGTAGTCAGCTTGAGGCTTTAAAGGCTTTGACCAGACAATTAGACATGGCACCGCAAGTAACCTTTCACGGTTTTATGACTCATCATCAGCTTAGCGGCTTATATAAGCGAATTGATTTGGCAGTTCTTACTTCATATTCAGAGAGTTTTCCACTTGTGCTTTTAGAAGCCACAGATAATTTAATCCCAATTTTGTCCACAGATGTTGGGGATATTCACAAGATGATTCCTGGGCCAGAATACGGCTTTATTGCTAAAACCGGTGATATTGATTCGATTGCAAAGGCAATTGGCGAAGCGGTAGATAAGTCAAACAAAGAATTGCGTCAAATTGCCAATAATGAGAAACGTTATGCGGAAGAACACTTTTCTTTAAGAAATCAATTAGAGACAATTCAAAAAGTTTACGACACATTGTCAAAAAACGTCTAAGAAAATCAAGTTCAAAAATAGCAATGTGATAGTATTGGCTGTATAATAATGAAAAATGAAATTTTAATTACAGAAAGGGAAACAATGTTTTACCCAGAATTAGACAAAGACGATTCACTCGCTTTGCATACTGATTTATACGAAATTAATATGATGTATACCTACTTCAAGAAAGGGATTGCCGATCGCAATGCTGTTTTTGAAGCTTTTTATAGAACTGAGCCATTCGGCAACGGTTATGCTGTTTATGCTGGTTTGGAACACATTATTGATTATTTAAAGAATTTAAAGTTTAAAGAAAGCGACCTGCAATATCTGAAAGAGCAGGAAGGCTATGATGATGACTTTATTGATTACTTGCGCAATTTAAAGCTCAAGCTCACCATCCGTTCAATGAAGGAAGGGGAATTGGTATTTGCAAATGAACCAATTTTACAAGTTGAAGGTCCTCTTGCTCAATGTCAATTAGTTGAAACTGCTATTTTGAACATCATCAACTTCCAAACTTTGCTTGCTACCAAGGCTGCAAGAATTAGATTGGCAGTTAAAGATGATAGTTTGATGGAATTCGGTTCACGTCGTGCCCAAGAAACTGACGCAGCTATCTGGGGTGCACGTGCCGCTTACATCGGTGGTTTTGACTCAACCAGTAACGTTCGTGCCGGTAAATTATTCGGTATTCCAATCACCGGTACTCATGCTCACGCTTTAGTTGAAGCATTCGGCAGTGAATACGAAGCCTTCAAGGCATACGCTGAAACCCACAAGGATTGTGTCTTCTTGGTAGATACTTACGACACTGTTAGAAGTGGTGTGCCTAACGCAATCAAGGTTGCTAACGAAATGGGCGACAAGATCAACTTCTTAGGTGTTCGTATCGACTCCGGCGACATGGCCTACATTTCTAAGCAAGTTCGTAAGGAATTGGACGATGCCGGTTATCCTAATGCTAAGATTTTTGCCTCAAACGATTTGGACGAAAACACCATCACTAACTTGAAGATGCAAGGTGCCAAGATCGATGTTTGGGGTATCGGTACTAAGTTCATTACCGCTTATGACCAACCAGCCCTTGGTGCAGTTTACAAGTTAGTTGCCATGGAAGACGAAATGCACGCAATGCGTGACACCTTGAAGATTTCTTCTAACGCTATCAAGGTATCTACTCCAGGCAAGAAGCAAGTATGGCGAATCAGTGCCAATACTGCTAAGAAGAACGAGGGTGACTGGGTATCTCGTGATAATGAAGACCCACGCAAGTTTGATGCGCTCTTCATGTTCCACCCTCAATATACTTACATCAACAAGGTGGTTACTGATTACACTGCTATTCCGCTTTTACACGACATCTTTAAGGAAGGTAAGCTCGTTTACAATCAACCTAGCCTTGATGGAATTAAAAAGTTTGTTGCTGATAATTTGGATGGCTTATGGGATGAATACAAGCGTAGCTTGAACCCACAAGAATATCCAGTTGATTTATCACAAAACTTGTATGAGAGTAAGATGGATCTTATTCAAGATATTCGTCGTAAGATTAGAGAAAGAAGCATTGGTCGATGAGAGAGTTACAAAAAGAAATTATTGCCTATGAACATGTTTTACCTGAAATTGATCCTAAAAAAGAAATCAGACGTTCAATTGATTTTTTAAAGGATTATTTAAAGGCTAATCCATTTTTGAAGTCATATGTGTTGGGCATTTCTGGTGGTCAAGATTCTACTTTAACTGGTAAGCTTTGCCAAATGGCAGTTGAAGAAATGCGTGAAGAAACTGGTGATGATTCTTACCAATTTATCGCTGTACGTTTGCCATACGGCGTTCAAGCTGATGCTAGTGATGCTGCAGATGCTGTAGCTTTTCAAAAGCCTGATCAAGATTTAATTGTTAACATCAAGGAACCAGTAGATGCTATGGTGAAAGTAGTTGAAGCTAGTGGCCAAAAGATTACTGACTTTAACAAGGGTAATATCAAGGCTCGTCAAAGAATGGTTGTGCAATATGCCATTGCTGGTGCTAACAAGGGTGCCGTAGTTGGTACTGATCATGCTGCTGAAAACTTTAGTGGTTTTTACACCAAATTTGGTGATGGTGCCGCTGACTTAACTCCACTGTTCCGCTTAGACAAGCGCCAAGGCAAGATGCTTTTGAAGGAATTAGGTTGCCCTGCTCATCTTTATGAAAAGGCTCCTACAGCTGACCTTGAAGAAGAAAAGCCAGATTTGCCAGATGAAGTTGCTTTGGGTGTAACTTACAAGGAAATCGATGACTACCTTGAAGGCAAGGAAGTTAGCGATAAAGCAGCTGATCAAATCGAAAAATTATGGAAGAAGAGTGAACACAAGCGTCATTTGCCAGTTACTGTTTTTGATGATTTTTACAAGAAATAATCATTCACTAAAACTTGTTAAAGATTCAAAACCTTCTTATAATGAACTTGATCATAAGGGAGTAACGGCAATTTGCTTGCGGTAAATCCAACAGCCGAAGTAATCACTTCTGGATTTACCTTAATTTGTGAGACTTATGTGCTACAAGCATGTAAGTCTCTTTTTTATTATGAGAAAGGATGAAATAAAATGGCTCGAAAATATTACACAGAGACAATTCCCGATGTCGTTGAGAATTTGAATACCGCCATCGACACTGGCTTGTCTAGTGAAGAAGCCAAAAAGAGATTAACAAAGTATGGTCCGAATTCTCTTGCTTCTAAAAAGAAGAAGAGCATGTTCATGCGCTTTGTTGATCAATTTAAAGATTTTATGATCATTGTTTTGATCATTGCTGCAATTCTTAGTGGGGTAGTTGCCCATGAATGGACAGACGCCGCAATTATCATGATCGTGGTTATTCTGAACGCTGTTTTAGGGGTAATTCAAGAGGCACGTTCTGAAGCTGCGATCGACGCATTAAAGCAGATGGCAACGCCGAGTGCGCATGTGCGGCGAGATAATGCTATTGTACAAATTCCAAGTACAGAACTTGTACCAGGCGATATTGTCTTGCTTGAAGCTGGAGATGTTGTTCCAGCTGATCTGCGGTTAATTAGCGCACATAGCTTAAAAATTGAAGAAGCTGCTTTAACCGGTGAATCGGTTCCTGTTGATAAAAGCGATGAAACTCTTCAAGGTGATGACATTGCCTTGGCTGATCGAATTAACATGGCTTATTCTAGTACCAATGTTACTTATGGTCGCGGTGAAGGGATTGTCGTTGGAACAGGGATGAATACCGAAGTTGGTAAGATCGCCACGATGCTTAACAATGCCGATGAAACCGACACTCCTTTGAAGGAAAACTTGAACCATTTAGGCAAGATCTTGACGATCATGATTTTGGCTATTTGTGTGATTGTGTTTGTTGTCGGGATGTTCACCAAGCAAGGCACGGAGCCAATGAATGCTTTGCTGATTGATATGTTCTTAGTTGCTGTTTCACTTGCCGTAGCTGCTATTCCAGAAGGACTTCCAGCAATTGTTACGATTATTTTGGCTTTAGGTACGCAAACAATGGCCAAACACAAGGCTATCGTCAGAAAATTGCCAGCTGTTGAAACTTTAGGTGCTACTGACATTATTTGTTCAGATAAGACTGGTACTTTGACGCAAAACCGGATGACCGTCGAAAAGATTTTTTATCGCGGCAGTTTGCATGATGATAATGATGAAATCGAGGAGGACAATCCGGCCTTATTATCAATGGTCTTGGCCAATGACACCAAGATTGAAAATGGTGGGGACTTGCTAGGTGATCCTACCGAAACGGCTTTGATTCAATATGCTTTTGATCAAAACATTAATGTTCATGACTTGCTTGAAGAACACAAGAGAGTGCAAGAAGTACCATTTGATTCAGAACGTAAGTTAATGAGTACCGTTAATAAGTATGGCGATAAGTTCTTTGTTGCCGTTAAGGGTGCTCCTGATGAATTACTTAAGCGCGTAACTTCGGTCAAAATTAATGGTGAAATTTCACCAATTACTGCAGAGCAAAAACAAGATATTTTACAAACTAACCAAGATATGGCTAAAAAAGCCTTGCGTGTCTTGGGCCTAGCTTACAAGATAATTGATCAGACTTACGATGATCCAAGTACTGATAACGTGGAACAGGATTTAATTTTTGTAGGACTTGTTGGCATGATTGATCCAGAACGGCCTGAAGCGAAAGCTGCCGTAGCCGAAGCTCACAGTGCTGGTATTAGAACCGTTATGATTACTGGTGACCACCAAGTAACGGCTCAAGCGATTGCGGAAAGATTGGGGATCTTAGAGCCAGGACATGACGAACGTGTTTTGACTGGTGCACAGCTTGATCAATTAAGCGATGATTACTTTACTAAGCATGTTGGTGACTATAACGTTTATGCTCGTGTGTCGCCAGAGCACAAAGTAAGAATTGTGAAGGCATGGCAGGCAAATGATAAGATCGTTGCCATGACTGGTGACGGTGTTAACGACGCTCCAAGTTTAAAGCAAGCTGATATCGGGATCAGTATGGGAATTACCGGTACTGAAGTGTCTAAAGGTGCTGCCGATATGGTCTTAGCCGATGATAACTTTGCGACAATTGTTGAAGCAGGTAAGCAAGGACGCAAAGTCTTTAGCAATATTCAAAAGGCGATTCTTTACTTAATGAGTTGTAACGTCGGTGAAGTGTTAACCGTCTTTATGATGACGATGCTGGGCTGGGATATCTTAGCTCCAGTGCAGCTTCTTTGGATTAACTTGGTAACTGATACCTTGCCAGCCATCGCCTTAGGTGTGGAGCCAGTTGAAGATGGCATCATGAAGCGTAAACCTCGTGGTAAAAAGTCCAACTTCTTTAGCGGCGGTGTAGCTAGCTCAATTATTTATCAAGGTATTTTGGAAGGAATCCTAGTATTAGGTGCTTACCAATTTGGTCTGCATGTTGGTCCACATATTGATAATCCTGCTTTGCAGCACGGGGATGCTTTAACCATGGCTTTCTTGACCTTAGGCTTGATCCAATTGTTCCATGCAATTAATTCAAAGTACTTACACCAATCTATTTTTAGAAGACATACTTTTTCTAACAAATGGTTCAATGGTGCGATCATTATCTCTGCTTTAGTGATGTCAGCTGTTGAATTGCCATTTATGACTAGATTCTTTGATGTCACTGAACTTAATGGTGCACAATGGGCAGTTGTTTTAATTGCCGGGCTGTGCATGATTTTGATTGTCGAAATTGTTAAATTCTTTGAAAGAAGAGCCGGAAAAAGATAAAGTTTGCCAAAATAAACGAAAAAAGCTTGAGTAAACTCAGGCTTTTTTTGTATGCTTAAATCAGATTATTTTGAGGAAGTTATCAGATGAAAAGTTTTTTATTCCGCCTATATTTAGCATTGATGAAATTTAGAGCGCATTTTACGACGATGGAAAATAATAATATCGTTATCTTAAATGGCTCAGGTCGGTCAGGTTCAAATGGCTATGCCTTTTATAAATGGCTATTGCTTAATCATCCCGAATATAACGTCAGCTTGATTGAACCATGGCCATCATCTCACTTGAAATGGGAAGCTTGGCAAAAGATCGGTGCGGCGCGTTACGTCATTACAACGCACCAACCATTTAAAGTACGCAAGCATCAAATTAACGTTCAGCTTTGGCACGGTGTTCCACTTAAGCGGATGGGGATCATGGCAAACAATACGCGCTATCGTGATAATAAGCGTAATGAAAAATTGTGGCATAAGAATGCAGATATCGTCGCTTCAAGTTCAGATTTGTATGAGACGCTCATGAGCGCCTGTATGGCGATCGAAACTGAAAAGTACCATAAGTTAGGCTTTCCTCGTCTAGATCTACTAGATAAGCCTGTTATTAGCAAAAAGCAATTATTAAAAGATTTGTTTAACACTACTGATTCAGAAGCACAGATCGGGATTTACATGCCTACGTTTAGGTATGAGTTAGAAGATAAGACGATTATGGATAAAATCAAAGAAGGTAACTTTTTTGCATTTGAAGACTTCGATGGGAAAAAATTAAACGCCGAATTAGCTAAGCGACATCAATACTTAATTGTGAAATTGCATCCCTACGAAATGCGCTTATTCGCTAACTTCAAGAGTAATTATTCCAACATTGCCTTTTTAAACAATGATTACTTATTTGACCACAATTATGATTTGTATGAACTCTTGGGCGATACCGATTTCTTGATGACCGATTTTTCATCGATTTATTTCGATTATCTGCATCTTAATAAACCGATTGTCTTTGTCACTAACTTCTTACAGCAATATAAAAAGACGCGTGGACTTCTGCTTAGTCCGTATGATGAAATTACACCGGGTATTTGCGTTAATTCAGAAGCGGAATTAATCAATAATTTGGATCATCTTGATAATCAACAAATTGTCAATCGGCGTCTTTACTGGCTGCATTTAACCAGTGAGGCTAAGGGTGATTCATACTGTCAAAATGTCTTTGAATATATGACTCAAGAATATCGAGGTTAAGGTATTGCGTAAAACATTTTTAAATATCTTATATAATGCGGTTTATCAGATCTTTATCGTTTTAGTACCGCTGATTACAGTACCCTATCTTTCAAGGGTATTAGGGCCAAAAACTTATGGAATCTACAGTAGTGTTAATAACACAGTCCAATTTTTGATGATCTTTTGTATTTTGTCAGTTTCTTATGTGGGGATGCGGACGATTTCAAAAACACGGACGTATGGTACACCTGAAGATTTAACTAAAGCATTTTGGGGATTATGGTATTTCCAGGGGATTGCTGGGATTATTACTATTGCTTTTACTGTTTTTATTACTACAGTATTCCATATTCAATATTGGTTTTATCTATTATTAATGGTGCCATATTTGATTTCTGCACAAGTGGATATCTCATGGTTCTTCCAAGGGTTAGCCGACTTCGGCCGAGTTGTTTTGAAAAATACTTGTGTAAAACTAGTCAGCGTTGTATTGATCTTATTATGGGTAAAATCACCAGCAGACTTGTGGAAGTATTTGTTAATCATGTCGGTTTCGACTATGCTTGGGTCCTTTGTCTTTTGGTTTGACATTCACCGTTATGTAGGCAAGCCAGTCGCTCATTTTTATAAGTTCAAAAAGACGGCAATTGCGATTGGTACGCTAATGATTCCGCAGATTGCGACCCAAATTTATACATCGTTAGATAAACCAATTTTGGGGTTTTTTTCAAGTTCAACCCAGGTTTCTTTTTATGATAATTCGCAAAGAATCTCAAACATGATCTTAGGCGTAATCACTAGTATTTCGCTTGTTATCATGCCGAAGATGGCCAGTGAAGGAAAAGAAGCACAAAAGGTAGTGATGAAGAAGTCCCTAGAAGCCACGGTAATGTTGGGGACATTATTTGCAGTAATCATTATGGCTAATACTAAACAATTCGTGCCATTCTTTTTCGGAAATCAATATATTCCAATGACACCGTTGATGTTTTGGTTTACCTTAACCATTATCATGATTCCAACCGGTGGGGTTTTTGCTAATCAGTTTGCTCTGGCTAATAGTCGGGACCGTGATTATGCTTTTCCGGTCGTAATTGGAGCGATTTTAGAAATTGTTTTAAGTTACGTGCTAGACCGTCCATATGGTGCGATGGGAGCAATGATCGCCATTTTAATTACTGAATTTGTTGTGTTGATACTTAGACTGTGGGTAGTACGCGATGGCTATCAATTTACATATGTCTTTCATGATGTGCCTAAATATATTGCAATTGCTTTGATTACCTTAGCTGCAGGGATGCTGATGCCTAACTTTATTTCATCTGCATTTTTCAATATGGCAGTTAAATCAATTATCATGCTCGTAATTTATTTGGGCTTGATGTTCCTGTTTAAGTTGGACTTTAACGAAGATATTGTTAAACTGCTCAAGAATTTCTTTAAACGAGGTTAAAAATGATACCAAAAATAATTCATTATGTTTGGGTAGGTCATAATCCTAAGTCAAAAATAATTAAAGAATGTATTGCGACCTGGAAGAAAAATCTGCCTGCTTATCAATTCATTGAATGGAATGAAGATAATTTTGACATGCATGAAAATAAATATATTGAGCAGGCCTATCAGGCTAAAAAATGGGCCTTTGTTTCTGACTATATTCGTGCACGGGCAATTTATGAGCAGGGTGGTATTTATTTGGATACCGATGTGCGCGTAATTGATGATCTAACTCCTTTGTTAAAAGATCAGGCTTTTATTGGCTTTGAGAACAAAGATTATCTCTCAGCCGCAATTTTTGGTGCAGAGAAAAAGCATCCCTTCATGCAAGATATTTTAGATTATTATCAAGATCGCAGTTTTGAATTCGATTCTCATAATCAAATGGCAGGAGTCAACAGCATTTCGGTTACTGACATCTTGATAGATAAATATGGTCTAAAAATTGGTAATAAAGAACAAATGCTTAAAGAGGGCATTCATGTTTATCCAGACGGCGTATTGTGCAATCCTTCCAAAGATTCCAAGTCTATCCATCTTTTTACAGGGACTTGGATGAACGGCAAGCATTCTTTTAAGCATAAGATCGTAACGGATTTAAAACGTCATATCAATACTCCAAAACAGGCTGGGCGATATGCTAAATGGATTCGGTAGAATTACAAAATTTAATAGAGCAAATTTCTCTGCAATGTTTTAATAGACCATTTTTGCATCAGGTAAAAATCAATCGCCGAATGACGACAACAGGTGGACGTTACCACCTTGATGATCATCATATTGAAATTAATGCGCATTTTTTAGCGCCACAATATCATGAATATTTGGTAGGCATTATTAAGCATGAATTGTGTCACTATCACTTGCATTTATTGCATCGTGGTTATCATCATCGCGATCGTGATTTTAAAATTTTGCTCCAAAAAGTAGGTGGCAGTCGCTATGCACCCGATATAGGCTTGCGTCGGCGTAAAAAATTTAATTATATTTATGTCTGTGAAAATTGCGGCTTGCATTATCCGCGTATGCGCCGAATTAATACTAGAAGGTATAGATGCGGTAAATGCAAGAGGCAGCTGCGTTTAGAGCAAAATTTTAAAGTTTCTAATAAATAAATTCAAATTATTTTCAATTTTCCCTTGCACATCTCTTAGATTTAGTCTATTATAGTTGATGTGCCGCGGGCGTGGCGGAATGGCAGACGCGCAAGACTAAGGATCTTGTGATCGCTTTAGATCGTGGAAGTTCGAGTCTTCTCGCCCGCACCAATTAAGAAGTCGCAGTGAGCGACTTCTTTTTTTTACACAAAAATAGGTTATACTTTACTTAATGAATTAAAGGAAATAAGTATTATGGCAAAAAAGCGTAAGTCAAGGATACCTAAAAGCGTAAAGACCGTTGTACGTGTGTTTATCATTTTGTTTATTTTGTTAGTGGCATATGTAGGTTTTCATTACTACAGAAGATATGCAATTCAATCTGAACAAATTAGACAAGCACAACTGCAGCGTGAACAAGAAGCCGCAAAATTATTACGGCAAAAGAAAGCATTTATTAAAAAGATTGGGCCGATTGCCCGTGAAGTAGATAAATCATACGATTTATTACCAAGTATTACTGTTGCCCAAGCTTGTCTTGAAAGTAATTACGGGCAAAGCGATTTATCACAAAAATATAATAATTTATTTGGAGTGAAGGGAACTAATCCTAATACTTCTGCGGTGATGACAACTAAGGAATATGTTAAGGGCAAGTGGATCACTGTTAAGGCACGCTTTCAAATTTATGATTCATATGAGGCATCGATTAGAGCGCATGCGCGTCTATTCCAAAATGGAACGACTTGGAATCATCAACAATATAAGCATGTCTTAGCTTCTAAAGACTATAAGACTCAGGCGAAGGCTTTGGTTACTGATGGCTACGCTACCGATCCTGATTATGCGGATAAATTGATTAATTTGATTGAACAATTTGATTTGGAAAAATATGATAAGTAAAAGTAAAGCAGCAAAATGAATGCTGCTTTTTTTGGTATAATATTCGAGTTGCATTAGTAAATTTATTTTTGTGAAGGGGACAATAATGAGCGAAAAATCTATCTTAGCCGGTTTGAATCCGCAACAGAAAAAAGCGGTTGAAACTACAGAAGGACCACTGTTGGTCGTTGCTGGGGCAGGTTCTGGTAAAACTTCTGTTTTAACTAGACGAATAGCCTACTTAGTTGAAGAAAATCAAGTTGCACCATGGAATATTTTAGCCATTACCTTCACCAATAAGGCGGCTAATGAAATGCGTGAGCGTGAACAAAAATTGCTAGGGCCAGCCGCTCAAAATATTTGGATGTCGACTTTCCACGCCCTTTGTGTTCGAATTTTGCGTAGAGACGCTGATAAGATTGGCTATAGTCATAACTTTTCTATTGCGGATTCTGCAGAACAATTGACTTTGGTAAAACATATTGAAAAGGATTTGAACATTAATCCTAAGATGTACGATCCACGTGGAATTTTGTCTGCTATTTCTAATGGAAAGAACGACTTGCTTGATCCTAAGGCTTTTGCTGCAAGTGCTAGTTCACCTTTTGATAAAATGGCAGCTAAGGTATATGAAGAATATCAAAGAAGACTGCGCCGTGATCAAATTATGGACTTTGACGATTTGATTATGCAGACTTTGGTTTTATTTAAAAAAGATCCAGATACTCTTCATTATTATCAAAATAAGTTCCGTTACATTTTGGTAGATGAATATCAGGATACTAACCAAGCTCAGTATGAACTCTGTCATGCATTAGCTGCACAATATAAAAATATTTGTGTAGTTGGGGATGCTGATCAGTCAATCTATGGCTGGCGTGGTGCTAACATGGAAAACATCATGAATTTTGAGCAAGATTACAAAACTGATGGAGTTAGAACTGTTAAGCTAGAACAGAATTACCGTTCAACTGGTCATATCTTATCAGCCGCAAACTCAGTGATTAAAAATAATCAGAACCGTAAGGCAAAGAATTTATGGACTGATCAAGGCGAGGGTGCCAAGGTTACTTATTATCAAGCCCAAAGTGGTGATGATGAAGCCCACTACATTATTTCAAAAATTAAGGAAGAAGTAGAAGCTAAAAAACGCACCTATAAAGATTTTGCCATTCTTTATCGAACTAACGCCCAATCTCGTACAGTCGAAGAAGCTTTTGTTAAATCTAATATTCCTTATCAAATCGTGGGAGGTCACAAATTCTACGACCGTAAAGAAATTAAAGATATTATGGCTTACTTGAAGTTGGTTGCAAATCCTGCGGATACAATGAGTATGAATCGTATTATCAATGTACCTAAGCGTGGTATTGGTGCAGCGACTGTGGATAAGTTGTTGGCATTTGCGGATGAAAATCACTATAATGCCTTGGATGCCATGGATCATGTGGCAGAAAGTCCAATTAATACCAGAGCTGCTAAAAAGTTAAGCGATTTTGGCACAAAATTGAGGGATGCAATATCTTATGCACAAACGCATGGCGTAACTGGTTTAACTGAAAAGATCTTGTCTGACTTTGAATATACTGATGCTTTAAGAGCAGAAAATACTATTGAAGCTGAAACTAGATTAGAGAACTTGGATGAATTCTTATCAGTTACTAAGCGTTTTGATGATCATTATGAGCCCGATGAAGATGAATCAAATCCGTTGAGTGACTTCTTAGCAGAAGTTTCATTATTGAGCGATCAGGATGATTTAGATGAAGATGATAATCAAGTTGCTTTAATGACTTTGCATGCTGCTAAAGGTCTAGAATTCCCAGTTGTTTTCTTGGTCGGCATGGAAGATGGGTTGTTCCCATTGCAGCGAGCAATGATGGATGATAATGAACTTGAAGAAGAGCGCCGTTTAGCTTATGTAGGAATTACTAGAGCTAAGAAGGAACTTTATTTGACTAATGCATATTCACGGATGATGTACGGTCGTATGCAAAATAATCCACCTTCAAGATTTTTGGATGAAATTGATCCTAAAGATTTGCAAAAAGAAGAAAGCAATCAACTTCAAAGTAGCTTTATTAAATCTAATTTTCAATCACAACCTGCACCATTTACGCGTAAAGCTGAACGAGCTCGTGCCCAAGTTTATACTGCTAAAAAGGCTTCTGGTGCTGTAGGTGCCGAAAAGAAAGGCTGGAGTGTTGGCGATCAAGTTGAACATAAAGCTTGGGGCCGCGGTGTTGTAACCAAAGTCAATGGCACAGGGGAAGATATGGAATTAGATATTGCCTTCCCAGATAAAGGAATTAAGCGTCTTCTAGCAGCTTTTGCGCCTATTAAGAAGGTATAATAAAGATAAAAATAAAAGGATTTTTAATCAGGAGGTAAAAATGGCTAAGATTACTCTTGATGAAGCTAAAAAAGAAGCAGCTTCTCTTAGAACCCAGCTAGATGAATGGGCCGATGCGTATTACTCTAAAGATGCGCCTGAAGTTGAAGACAATGTTTATGATCAAAATTACAACCGTTTGCTTGAATTAGAAAAAGCTTTCCCTGAAATTGTTACGCCTGATTCAATCACTCAGCGTGTAGGTGGAGAAATCGATAGTGATTTTACAAAGGTTAACCATCCAATTCCTATGCTTTCAATGGGGGATGTTTTTTCTAAGGAAGAACTTAAGGAATTTGACCAACGAATGCAAAAGCTGGTTGGTCACCCCGTGGAATATAATGTCGAATTAAAGATCGATGGCTTATCTTTATCACTTGAATATCAAGACGGTAAATTGGTTCGTGCATCGACTCGAGGCAATGGTTATGTTGGTGAAGATGTAACGGCTAATGCACGTTATATTGCGGATATTCCTCAAGTTTTACCAGAACCTTTAACTACTGAGGTTCGCGGCGAATGTTATATGGGAAAAGAAGCTTTTGCCAAGTTAAACCAAGAGCGTGAAGAAGAAGGCTTGATCGTTTTTGCAAATCCACGTAATGCGGCTGCTGGCTCACTTCGTCAGCTTGATCCTAAGGTTACTAAGAAACGTCAACTAAGTACTTTTATTTATACATGGGTTAATCCACCGCGCGAGATTACCAGTCAGCACCAAGCGATTGAACGCATGCATGAATTAGGTTTTCATACTAATGAAACAGGTCGCAAATTAGCTAACCTTGATGAAGTGTTTAATTTTATCGACGAATACACGGCTAAGCGTAATAGTCTAACATATGGTATTGATGGAATTGTTCTAAAAGTTGATGATTTAAGTCTTGAACAGCAATTAGGAAATACCGTGAAGGTGCCACGCTGGGAGATTGCTTATAAGTTCCCACCAGAAGAGCAAGAAACGATCGTGCGTGATATTGTTTGGACAGTTGGCCGAACTGGTGTTGTAACGCCAACGGCAGTCATGGATCCTGTCCAACTGGCAGGGACAACCGTTGCAAGAGCTTCACTGCACAATCCAGATTATTTGAATGAAAAAGGCGTTCGGATTGGTGATACCGTTAAGCTTCATAAAGCCGGCGATATTATCCCTGAGATTTCTGAAGTGGTTTTATCAAAGAGACCAGCAGATTCTGTGCCTTATGAAATTCCTACTACTTGTCCGTCCTGCGGGCAAAAATTAGTCCACTTAGAAGATGAAGTAGCCTTGCGTTGCATTAATCCATCTTGTCCAGCTCAAGTGGAAGAAGGCATTACTCACTTTGCTTCTCGTCCTGCCATGAATATTGCAGGTTTAGGTCCTAAAATTGTTAAGCAATTGATTGCTAAGGACTTAGTGCATAATGTAGCTGATCTTTATCATTTAACAAATGAAGATCTTGCCCAACTTGATCACTTTAAAGAAAAATCCATCAATAATTTGTTAACGGCAATTAATAATTCCAAAAATAATTCTGTTGAATTATTGATTACTGGTTTAGGAATTGACCATGTTGGGGCTAAGGCAGCCCGCTTAATTGCGCAAAAGTTTAAAAATCTAGCAAAGATTATGTCACTAGGGGTGCAAGATATTGCTTCAATCGATACAATAGGCATGACGATTGCAGAATCAATGACAACATATTTTGCTCAACCTGAAGCACAAAAATTAATTGAAGAATTAAGAGAAAGCGGACTTAATATGGACTACTTAGGTGCAGATGAACCAGAAGCAGCACCAGATAATCCATTTAAAGATAAAACCGTTGTTTTAACAGGTAAATTAGAGCATTATACAAGAAGTGAATTTACCAAGAAATTGCAGGCTTTAGGTGCTAAGGTCACAGGATCTGTATCGCGTAAAACTGATTACGTAATTTATGGAAAAGATGCTGGATCTAAGTATAATAAAGCTGAGCAACTGGGAGTACCACTTCTGACTGAAGAAGAGGCAATCGCACAAATTGAATAAAGGACAATTATTGTGAAAAAATATTTGCAGATTATAGCTTTAGCTGGGGCTATGCTCACTCTGAGTGGTTGTGGTAAATTAAAAGATTCAAGTTTAGCAAATAATGCCACTACTACTTCAACAGCTAAAAAGAAAAGTTATCAAACAACCAATACAGGTAAAAATGGCTACACCGTTTTAATGAAAAATGGTCGCTATGTAATTAGTCCAATTGCTGGTTTAACCGCAACTGATAATGATAATTCAGTTGATACGCGTGAATTAGAGCGTGGCTTAATCCAGATTTCTAAAAATCAATTTTCACCTAACCAATATGTGTTCCAAGAAGGACAATACTTAGATACTTCAACAGTAACAGATTGGCTGATTAGAAAGTCTAAGAGCAATCCAAAGGGCTTGAATCCAGCTGATAATGGTAAAAATGGTCCTGATACTCGTAATCCAATTTATTTGGAAGAAATTGTAGAGCAAGACTATTTAACTGGTTCAGGTTCAAAGTATCAACTTGGTGGAATGAGCTTAGGTTTAGCAATGAATTCTGTTGACTATTACCAAAAAAAGCGTGATGGTGCAGAATTTAAGACTGAAATTTCAAGAGCTGAACAAAAGGCTCAAGGTGAAAAAATTGCTAATGAAATTGTAGCTCGTTTGCGTAAGAAGAAGGCTTTGAAGAATATTCCAATTACCATTGGATTGTTCTCAAAGACAGAAAAAGATTCATTAGTTGGCGGAACTTACTTTGCTTACGGGACAGCGGCCGCTAATAGTAGTAAAATAACTAAATGGAAATCCGTGTCGGAAAAAATGCAAGTTTTACCGACAACTGGTAATGAAAAAGCAATTAATAGTGATGATGCATCTCACTTTAATGATTTTAAGGCAGCTATTCAAAATTACTTCCCTAATATTAGTGGAGTAACAGCAACTTTGCGTTATGATAATGGCAAGCTTGCTCAAGAAAATATTTCAATTACCACACAATTTTATGGTTATGAGCAAATTCAGAGTTTTACTCGTTTAGTTTTGTCATCGGCAAAGAAATATCTGTCTAATAATGTTCCAATTGAAATTAAAATTGGATCGGTTGATGATGTGCAAGCATTAATTGCTAAGGAAACCGGCGACAGTGATTATCAAGTCCATGTATATGGCGGCGAATAGGAGGTATTTGCGTGGAAATCACAAAAGATACCATTAAACACGTTGCGACTCTTTCGCGACTTGCGTTTAATGAAGAGGAATTAGATAAATTTACAGATCAAATGGGATCAATTATCAACATGGCAGATCAACTTAGTGAAGTTGATACTGAAGGCGTTGAAGAAACTGTTCAAGTTGTTGATCGTGATACTGTATTTAGAGAAGATAAACCTGAACACTGGCAAGGACAAAACAGAGAAACATTAATGGCTAATGTTCCTGAAAAGGCTAACGGCTACATTAAGGTTCCTGTAATTATTAATAAGGATGAGGACGAGTAATGAATTACTTAAACGAAAATATTGATTCATTAAATAAAAAGCTTGCCAGCGGTGACTTGTCAGCAGATAAGTTGGCTCAAGATACTGTGGCAAACATTAAAGACACAGATAAGAAGTTAAATGCTTGGATTACTGTAGTAGATGATGCAAAGCCTGCAGAAAACCTTGATTTTTCAAAGAGTAAATTAGCAGGTATTCCAATTGCCATTAAGGACAACATTATTACTAATGGTATTAAGACTACTGCAGCAAGTCATATGTTGTACAATTACATGCCAATGTATGATGCAACAGTTGTTTCTAAGCTTAAGAAGGCTGGAGCAACCTTTGTTGGTAAGACCAACATGGATGAATTTGCTATGGGTTCTTCAACTGAACACTCATACTATGGTGCAACCCATAACCCATGGAACTTAGATAAGGTTCCTGGTGGTTCATCCGGTGGTTCTGCAGCAGCAGTTGCTGGTGGTCAAGTTGTAGCAGCTCTTGGTTCAGATACTGGTGGTTCAATTCGTCAACCAGCTGCATTCAATGGTATTTTTGGTATTAAGCCAACTTATGGCCGTGTATCTCGTTGGGGTCTTATCGCATTTGGTTCTTCACTTGATCAAATTGGTGTAATGACTAAGCGCGTTAAGGATTCAGCAGAAGTACTTAATGTAATTGCAGGTGGCGATGAACACGATTCAACTGTTTCAACTCGTGAAGTTCCTGACTTTACCAAGTTTATTGGCCAAGATGTTAAGGGTCTTCGCGTAGCCGTTCCTAAGGAATACATGGAAGCAGTTAGTGGTGAAATGCGTGAAGTTATCCAAAAGCAAATTGATGCTTTAAAGGATGCCGGTGCAATCATCAATGAAGTATCATTGCCACATACTAAGTACGTTGTGCCAGACTACTACATCATCGCTTCAAGTGAAGCTTCATCAAACCTTCAAAGATACGATGGTATTCGTTACGGTTATCGTGCAGAAGACACTAAGAACTTGCTTGATGTTTACGTTAAATCACGTTCTGAAGGTTTTGGTGCAGAAGTTAAGCGTCGTATCATGCTTGGTTCATTTGCACTTTCAGCTGGTTCATACGATAGATTCTTTAGACAAGCTGCTAAAGTTAGAACATTAATCTGCAACGACTTCGATAAGATCTTTGCTGAAAATGATGTGATCGTTGGTCCAACAACTACTGAACCTGCATTTGATATTGGCAGTGAAATTTCTGACCCAATTAAGATGTACAACAACGATATTTTGACTATTTCTGCCAACTTAGCAGGTATTCCTGCAGCTAGTGTTCCAGCTGGTTTAGTTGATGGTATGCCTGTCGGCTTACAAGTTATGGCTAAGCGTTTTGATGAAGGTAATGTCTTCAAGACTGCTGACTTTATTGAACGCACAAATAAGTTTTATGAAAAAACACCAACTGGAATGGAGGATTAATTGAATGAATTTTAAATCGACTATCGGACTTGAAGTCCACTTCGAATTAAAGACAAAGAGTAAGATTTTCTCTCCTTCACCAGTAACTTACGGTGCTGAACAAAACACGGAGACGAATGTTATTGACTGGGCTATGCCTGGTACCTTGCCAATGGTTAACAAGAACGTATACCGTTTAGGTATTATGGTTGCCATTGCAACTCATGCTCACATTTTGCCAACTACTCACTTTGACCGTAAGAACTACTTCTATCCTGATAACCCAAAGGCTTACCAGATTACTCAATTCTTCCAACCACTTGCTCGTGATGGTTACATTGAAGTAGAAGTTCGTGGTAAGAAGAAGAGAATCGGTATTCATGAAATGCACATCGAAGAAGATGCCGGTAAGAACACTCACGGAACTAACGGCTTCTCATACGTTGACTTAAACCGTCAAGGTGTTCCACTTCTTGAAGTTGTTTCTGAACCTGATATGGAAGACCCAGAAGAAGCTTACGCTTACCTTGAAAAGTTACGTAAAATTGTTCAATTTACTGGTGCTTCTGACGTTAAGATGGAAGAAGGTTCAATGCGTGTTGATACCAACATTTCTATTCGTCCAGCTGGACAAAAGGAACTTGGTACCAAGGTCGAAATGAAGAACTTGAACTCATTTGATCACGTTCGTCGTTCACTTGCATACGAAGAAAAGCGTCAAGAACAAGTTCTTCTTGCTGGTGGTCACATCCAACTTTCAACCCGTCGTTTCGATGAAGCAACTGGTAAGACTGTTTTGGAACGTGTTAAGGAAGGCGCATCAGATTACCGTTACTTCCCAGAACCAGATATTGCTCCTGATCACATTAGCCAAGAATGGATCGATCAAATTGCTAAGGAACTTCCAAAGAGCCCATTTGATCGTTACGATGACTATGTTAACAAGTTTGGTTTGAAGCCATACGATGCAAATGTTTTGCTTCAAACTAAGGAAAGCTCAGACTTCTTTGACGCAGCAGTCGAAGCTGGTGCCGATCCAACTCTTGCTGCTAACTGGATGAACACTCAAGTAAATGGTTACTTGAACGATCACCGTGTAAGTTTGAATGACATTAAGCTTACTCCAGAACACTTAGCAGAAATGATCAAGTTGATCAAAGATGGTACTATTTCATCTAAGATCGCTAAGAAGGTCTTTGCTGAAACTATTGCTAACGGTACTGATCCTAAGAAGTACGTTGAAGACAACGGTATGGTTCAATTGTCGGATACTTCAGTCTTAGCTCCAATGGTTAAGAAGGTTGTTGACGATAACCCACAATCAGTTGAAGACTTTAAGAATGGTAAGGACCGTGCAATCGGCTTCTTAGTTGGTCAAATCATGAAGCAAACTCGTGGTAAGGCTAACCCTAAGATGGTTAACAAGTTGCTTAACCAAGAATTGCAAAGTCGCTAATTTTTAGAACGTTAAGGTAGTAATTATGACTAGTAAAGCAAGATTAATTTATAATCCTGTATCCGGTCACGAGCAGATGCCCAAAAACGTGGCCGATATTTTAGATGTGTTAGAGCAAGCTGGCTATGAAGCTAGTGCGTTTAGAACTACACCTGAACAAAATAGTGCTCGCAATGAAGCTACGCGTGCTGCAAAGGAAGGTTTTGACCTGATCGTTGCAGCCGGTGGTGACGGGACAATCAATGAAGTAGTTAACGGAATTGCATTTTTAGAGCATAGACCTAAGATGGCAATTATTCCTGCTGGTACTACTAATGATTATGCACGTGCATTAGCCATTCCACGTGATAATATTCCAGATGCAGCGAAAGTTATTCTGAAAAATAAAACACGGAAAATGGATATCGGTAAAGCAGTTTTTGGCAATCAAACTCAATATTTTGTAAATATTGCTGCCAGCGGTTCTTTAACAGAATTAACGTATGGTGTGCCATCTGAAGTTAAATCAGCTTTAGGGTATGCTGCATACTTAATCAAGGGTGCAGAAATGTTGCCTCGCTTGACAGAGAACGAAATGCGCTTGACTTACGATGATGGCGTATATGAAGGCAAGCTCTCCATGTTCTTACTTGGAATGACCAATTCAATTGGTGGCTTTGAACAAGTTATGCCAGATGCACAACTTAGTGATGGCTTATTCCAATTAATTGTGGTTAAGCCCTCTGACCCTGTCAGCATGATGAAGCTGATGGCTTTAGCCTTGAATGGTAAGCACGTTGATGATCCTAATATTATTTATACCAAGACGCGTAGCTTAAAGGCCGAGCTGATCGGTAAGAGTGCAGGACAAGATTTGCCAGTTAACCTTGATGGTGAAATTGGTGGTTATTGCCCAGTAGAATTTGATAATTTACAACAACGCATTGAATTTTACGTTGGTAAATAAAAGTTAAAATTATAAAAATAAATGGAGCTTAGCTAATTGCGCTAAGCTCCATTTTTAGGTGAAAAATGTTTAAACTGCATAAAGTGTTCGATAGTCGACATTATCGAAGGCTATCATCAGTTCAGAAGGAAGAATTAAAAGAAGCAAGGGAGAAAGTGCGTCAGGCGCAGCAAAAAGAGCCTGAAAGATTGCGAGAACATGTTGAAACTTTTAATGATGCAGTAATTGCAATCATTATTACGATTATTGTTTTGCAAATACAGCCCGCTTTTAAAACAAGCCAATATTTAGAATTTTTAGGAAATATCGTGATTTTCATTATAGCTTTCTTTATTATTGCGGATTTTTGGTATGATTTGCATTTAGCTTTTTCTTATTTCATCTTTAAACCTGATAAAATTACCGCTATTTGTGATTTTTGTTTGTTGGCTACTTATCACTTTTACCTGTGATGACTAAGTGGATCATGATGCGAGATTCCGCCTTTGCGGTGACAAATTTTGGAATTGTGTATTTCATTGCTCAAATTTTAAAAGTGTTTGTGCAATATTTCGGTGCCAAGCCATTGATGCGAAGCCCGCAGGTAATGAACATTATGATGGTAAAAACTTCGGTACATAGAATTATTCTGGTTCTTGTTTTGACAATATTTTTGATTCTATTATCATTGATTTTACCTAGAGTGGCTATGTTTCTATATATTCTTATTCCGTTTATTTCATTCTTAATGCCCATTAATAGTAGAGGGTTTAGATAAAAAGTGTCTGGGAAAAAACTAATTCTCAGACAGGAAAAAAGAACGATGATTTCCTAA
>NZ_PCZD01000001.1:0-83843 GCF_002553975.1 Lactobacillus sp. UMNPBX6 | reverse complement strand
ATTAAAAAATCAATTTACGAGAAAGATCTATTTACACAAAAGATTTGACAGTTTCAATAATTGGCCATTAGTTTTATTAACCAGATTTTTAACTTCACTAACAATATCATTCATAACCGAATTGGCAGTGGCTAAACTACCTGCTCCCGGTCCGGTTAATAATGCCGTTCCCAAATTTCGACTTTTAATTTGTAAAGCATTAATCTCATTTTCTATATTTGCCATTAAGCTATCTGCAGGCAAAAGACACGGAGCAACTTCTACAAATAATTTATCCGCCACCTTTTTAGCAATGCCAATTAGCTTAATCGGATATCCCAATTCTTTAGCTTGTTGCAAGTCAAAGTCTTGTAAATGGTCTATTCCCTCAACATTGAAATCAGTAATCTTAACATGTGCACCAAAAGCAAATTGACACAACAAAATCATTTTATATGCAGCATCTTTACCTGTGACATCATTAGTTGGATCTGCTTCCGCAAAACCCAGTTCTTGCGCATGTTTCAAGGCAGTTTCGTAGCTTAGTCCCTTTTTATTCATTTGCGACAAAATATAATTTGTTGTGCCATTAACAATACCTTGAATTTCTAAAATATGGTCTCCAACATAAGAATCACTTAATGTTCGTAAAATCGGGATGCCTCCAGCAACACTTGCATCATACATTAAGTCACAACGATTATCTTGGGCCAGTTTAATTAATTCCGTTCCAAAAGCAGCCATCAGATCTTTATTAGCGGTTACTACATTCTTACCGGCACGCAATGCCTCACTAATATATTCTTTTGCGGGATGTAATCCACCCATCAATTCTGCCACGATTTCAATTTCGGGATCGCTTAAAATATCATTAAAATCAGTAATTATATTAACTGAATGTGCAAATTTTTGATACTTTTCTTTATTTCGAACGAGGGCTTTTTTAACAACAATCTTTTGCCCACTTGTCTGTTCAATTTTTCCATTATCACTTTTTATAATGTCTAAAATACCAGAACCTACTGTTCCTAACCCAAGTAACGCTATTTTTATTGTCATCTTTATCTATCACTCTTTTTTAATTCTTTTCTTATTTTTATGATTGTAACATATGGTAAAAACAAGTTACAATGTTTAATATATTAATTAAGACTTAAGAATAGGAAGATGCTTTATGAAATATCGTAGTACTCGAGGTTCAAAAGAAAATACGTTAAATTCAGCTGCCGCTATTATTCAAGGCTTAGCGCCAGACGGTGGCTTATATGTTCCAACAGATTTTCCTCATGCAAATTTTAAATTAGAAGATTTGCCAAAATTATCTTATAAACAAATAGCTGCAATGGTAATTAGTTTGTTTTTTGATGATTATTCCAAAGAACAGATTCAAAGCGCTGTACTTAATGCATACAGTGAACAATGGGATGATCGCAGCATTGTTCCGATTGAAAAGCATGATCATAACTTCTACATGGAATTATTCCACGGACCAACTCTTGCCTTTAAAGATATTGCTTTGCAAATGTTGCCGCAATTAATGACACGTGCTGTGCAAATCGAAAAAATTGATCGTGACATTATTATCCTGACTGCAACCTCTGGAGACACGGGGACCGCTTCTATGCGTGGTTTTGCCAATCAACAAGGTACTAACGTTATTGTCTTTTATCCTGAAGGTGGCGTTAGTCCAGTTCAACTTCGTCAGATGCTTAGTCAACACGGAGACAACCTCCAAGCAATCGCTATTAAAGGCAATTTTGATGATGCACAAACCGAAGTAAAGAAAATCTTCAATGATACTAAATTTAAGACTCAGTTGAATAAAAATGGCTATCAATTCTCTTCAGCCAACTCAATGAATATTGGTCGTCTTGTACCACAAATCTCATACTATCTTTATACATATGGTCAATTAGTACGCAGACAAGAAATTAAATTAGGTGATCAGATTAACTTTTCTGTACCTACTGGCAATTTTGGAGATATTTTAGCAGGTTATTATGCTAAAAAACTAGGTTTGCCAATTAAGAAACTAATTTGTGCTTCAAATGAAAATAATGTACTGACTGATTTCTTTAAAAATGGTGAATATGACCGTCGTCGCAAATTCCATTTGACCAATGCACCTGCAATGGATATCTTAGTTTCCAGCAATCTTGAGAGACTATTATTTGACCTTTACGACGGCGACCATCAACAAATCAATAGTTTAATGAATCAATTAACTCAACGCGGCCACTATCACATTAGTGATGACATCCTTTCAAAACTTCAGGACATTTTTGCAGCTGATTTTGCGACGGAAAGACAAGTAGTTAAAGAAATTAACCGCATCTACAATTATGATCGCTACGTCATCGATCCCCATACCGCTGTTGGCTCATATGTTGCTCATCAATACCAAGAAAAAACTGGTGATACCACTCCAATGGTAATTGTTTCAACCGCAAGTCCATATAAATTTCCAGAAACAGTGTATGAAGCTATCACAGGACGCGTTTGTCCTCAAACAGGTATTGCCGCAATTAAAAAGCTCTACGAGGAATTAGGCGGTCAATTATCGATTGGCGTGCGAACATTATTTGATCGTAAACCAAGCTTAGAAAAAGTAATCGAGCCACAAAATATGGAATTAGTAATTAGTTCAATTTTAGACTTAAAATAATTCGAGGGAAAAATATGAAAGTTGTAAAATTTGGTGGTTCATCGCTTGCTACAGGCAACAACGTAGATAAAGCGTTAAAAATCATTAAAGATGATCCAGAACGTAAAGTAATTGTGGTTTCTGCACCTGGTAAAAGAAATGACGATGATATTAAAGTAACTGATCTATTAATTACATACGCCTATGCTAGTTTAAGAAGCAACAATTACGATGATATCGCTAATAAAATTTTCAAGCGTTATGAATTAATTGCTCAATATTTTAATCTACCTGAAAAAGAACTAAGCGAAATTAAGCGACTGCTATTAACTTTACCTCAACTCGATTATCCGAATGCTGACTATAGAATGGCTGCTTTTAAAGCACATGGCGAACGCCTAAATGCCATGTTAATTACTAAAATCCTTAACCATCAAGGGATCAAAACTCGTTTTTTAGAACCTAAAGATGTTGGTTTGATAGTTACTGGTACTCCTAATAATGCAGAGGTTAATCCTGAGACATATGTAAATTTGAAAAGAATTAAATTAAATAAAGACGAGCGAATTATTTTCCCAGGTTTTTATGGTATTACTCCGTCAGCACATATTGCCACATTTTCACGGGGAGGTTCTGACATTACTGGTGCCATTCTAGCTCGTGGATTTAATGCAGATTTATACGAAAACTTTACTGATGTTGATGCCATTTTCTCCGCAAATCCTAATATCATTGACCATCCTAAGCCTATTAAAAAAATGACCTACCAGGAAATGCGAGAATTATCATATGCCGGTTTTTCCGTTTTTCATGACGAAGCTTTGATTCCTGCCATTCAAGGAGAAATTCCAGTTAACGTTAAAAATACAAATGCTCCAGAAAAGCCCGGTACTTTAATTGTACCAGAAGAAGGATTCACAGCTAAAAAGACGATAACCGGCATCGCTGGTGGCAAAAATTTTGCAGCTCTTTATTTAAGAAAATACATGTTGAATAAGGGCGCTGGTTTTACTCTAAAATTAATGGAAATCTTTAATCGACACCACGTCTCTTACGAACATATGCCCTCTGGGATTGATGATTTAACTGTAATTTTTAAGAAGGATGCATTAAATGACCAATTAATTGACGTGATTTGCAATGAAATTCAAACTAGTTTGAATCCAGATCAAATGCAGTGGATTGATGATTATGCTATTACAATGGTCGTTGGTGAAGGGATGAAAGATAAACTAACCCTTTGTGCCAGTCTTCTTTATCCTCTTGGTAAAAAAGATATTTCTATTCAAATGATTAACCAAGGTGCATCACAAATTTCAATTATGATTGGCACTAGACGTAAAGATGAAGAAGCAGTTATTAAAACCATTTACGAAAACTTTATCGCTGAAGATTAGTTTACATAATCATGATTACGTAATTGTATATCAACTTTAAACAAAAAAGCCAATCATTTACTTTTAGTAAATAGATTGACTTCGGGAATAGCATTAGACTTGACTCTAATACAATTTTACTTGGTAAGTTTAATTTTGCATAGTCCTATTCTTAATCATTCTATTAATTTTTCAATATAAATTCTTAAGATTTGATTGTTACATTATAGATAACTTATTGAAAGGAAAATAATATTGATTAAATTAATAATTATTGCAGCTACTTTGGCAACTGCAGGGATTATGGCTATTAGTTCTACATTAGTTAATAAACCTCTTCCCGTTAAAATAAGAAATCATAATAATCGTAGATAATTTAAAAGCAAGCTATTTCAATCAAATAACTTGCTTTTTTGTTATGGTCTATAAAAAATTTCTCCCTGATCTACTATACAGTCAGGCTTAAGCAAATGTAGTCCCTTACTTTCTACGGAATACTTAGTAGCTTCAAGATACTTTTTAAAATGCTTGGTCTTTAGATGCTTTTCATATGCTTCTTCAGTCCGGTATACCTCTAGTGAAAACCATTCATTAGGTTGATTCATAATAGTACCGGCAATCATAGCCAAAATTCCATCTTCTTTTTCAACCGCAGTTTTCATTTCTTTCATTACCGCATTGGCAAATTCATCACCTTTGCCCAATTGTACACCAATTTCGGTTAAATAAACCACGTAATCATTGTCGTGCGTAACAGCTAAATTTTCAGGTTTAGTTGAGATAAATTCAGGATATAATTCAACTTTAACTTGACTAGTCACAATATCTTTCAGATTATGTTCAAATTGTTGAACCTGACTTGTATCTTCGTGTTGTTGATAAGCAGCATCATCTTGGTAGCTTTCGATCAAGTAGTTCTTATATTCTTTTTGATCTTCATGACCACTCTGCATAAACAAGGCATGATCGGCATTTAACATATACTCTTCTACTTTTTGAGTATAATTTTCATGATTTTTTGGATCTATTTCTAATCTAAATAAATTTAAAACAGGTGCTTTTTCTAATTTCATTTTTCTTTCCTACCAATTTTAATTTTTATTGATATTATATGCTATTTTCACAAAAAAGTGACTACCAAAACTAGCTTAACATAATTTATTTAATTTGAAGTAAAATACCATTAAAAAATGCTTCAAATCTTTTCGTGATCGAAGCATTTTCTTATTATTCAAATTTTACAAATGATAGTCTACTTTTTTAAACTTATAATTTTTCATTTGTTTAGCTAATTTTTTGCTTCTGTAGTAATTACCACCATCATATCTGCTTGAATATAGCAAAACATTATGTTTTTTACCATTAATTTTTTGCGGCATTACTCTATAAAGGCTCCAATTTTCAAAACTAATCCATGGATTAATTTCATAAAATAGATGATTTTTCATCTTAGTCGTTTGGCCCGACATCCAATTTTTAGTTACATGATCAAAATCGGTTTGATTTTGGATATTACCATTAAAGTAATCACTAATAATCGATTTATCTTGAGTGTAAATAATTTTTCCATTAACCGTATGTGCAGTAAAAGTAATTTTTCTACCATTATGAGCGTTACGGTCATATGAATACCATGTACCTTGCATCTTTTTAGGCACTGTAATAATTGCTCCATTACCATAAGTATTATCAGTGGCATTTACATGAGTTGTTAATACACTCAAGCCTAAAGCCAATACCATTGCAGATAAAGGCAATAACTTTCTTATTAGCATAAAAATCATCTCCAGTTGTAAAATTATGGATTCGCTTTCATTATTAATTCTACAGTATTTTGTTACTTAAAGATAGATTAATATAATTTTTGAACTAATGAAATGAAATCTTTAATTTTGGCATCTTCATTTGTATAGAAGGCTGCGATTTTTTGCCACATTTGTTGTCCATTAGACAATAAAAATAATTGCTGCAAAGTATCATTACTGATCAAACCAGCAGTCGCTTCATTCATCAAGAAATATCCTGATCCAGAGGCTACTAATAATGCTGCTTCTTCTACAGAATTTGAAGCAATAAATGGACTTTGAATCTGATAAATATCCTTAAATAAATGAAGTTCTGCGGCCTCTTCTTCTGGTTTAGCGACAATAAAACAAGTTAAATCAACTAAATCATCTTTATTAATCATCTGGATACCGCTAGGATAACTACCCTTTTGTAGAATAGCCATGACAGCTTTTTGACCTAAGATTTGTGAATTAAAATCAACCTGTTCATCCCGCAGATCATTAATTGCTAAATCAACATCTTGCTCAGCTAGTTTATCAAAGACTTCATCATGTCCCATACCAATTAGACTAATTTTTATATTAGGATATTTTTGCGTAAACTGGTCTACAACTCGATCTAAATCTTTTCTACCAAGCTGGTTAAAATATGCTATTTTTAATGTTTTCATAGTTAATCTTCATCCAAGGGAGCATGACCTTCGTCAGCTATCTGCTTTTTATCTTTTCTAATTTGGTACTTATTGAGCATGATCAGCAGCGAAATAACCACATTTATCCCACTAATCACTACGCTTAAAAATTTTAGTAATCTAACTTTCTTTTGCTTACTCATTTTTAATGCCTTCTTTCCTTAAAAATAATCATAAAATGAAACTTTGCCTTTTACAAAATCTAACTTTTTAATACGATAATTTGTTATTAGACCCAATTCAATAGCAGCCTTTAAAGTTAAACGGCCTAAAAGAACTTGGGTCCATGCGGTGATTGGCCCAGAAAAATCAACTAATTCATCTTCTTTACGCTCACACGTAACTTCACGATTGTGATTATTCAATTGCCAAACGCCAATATTCCAAGGACATTGATCATCATAATTAACTTCAATGTTAAAAGTACCTTCTTGCAGTGGCCGCATGCATGACAAAACTTTTTGAAAATCAATAATTCTACTCATCATATATGGATGAAGTTGAATGTCTAATTCATTCTGTTCTGGGAAAAGCTCGGCCAATAATGATTTCTCAGGTAGCATCATACAAAACTCTTTAACTGAACCTATATGAGATGCCATAAAGCCTAATATGCTTGATAATCCTTGAGGGGTAATTGAATATAATTCATCTGCCATAAAGCAATTATCAACTATCCGATAAATCAAGTAACTCATTGGACGACCGGCATTATCAAAATAAACCGCAATATCTCGATGATGGTAGTAACTATCTAATCTATTCCACCACCAAGCTTCTCTAATAATAGTATTTCTCTCGTCATCAGTATGTAATTGACGTTCATATAACTGAATTACGCCATTTTGAACAATCAAATCATCCCATTTTCCGCGAATCACCTTACCCTTACGAGGTAATTTAAAGGAAGCTAAAGCATCCCCAGAAAAGCGATATTCTTTTTGATAAATACTATTGCTAAAGCCATAATGACGATAAAAATCTTCTGAAAAAGGAGCTAAATTTGCCACCGGAATTTTATTTTCATGCAAATCATGAATAACTTCTTCCATTAATTTAGAAATATGGCCCCGTCCTCTACATTCAGGATAGGATGATACATAGCCAATCCCAGCTATTGGAACATGATGACCAAATATTTCACCCTTAAATTGATTTACCATCATATAACTAGTCAATTTTCCTTGATCAAAATATCCATATCCATCACTATGATCATACCGACTCATAAAATTGGCATCTGTAGTTAAATCAGAATCTTTTAAAAAAGCGTATTCAATCAATGAAGCAATTTGTTTTAAATTGTCTTGGTTTTTCTTTAATTTCATAATTTTCCTTATAAAAATATACTGTCTTAATAATCTTACTTATATTTTAGATCATTTTATGTGTTTTTCGTTAGCTTTTCTTAAGATTTAGATGAAAAAACGGGATGAATATACCTGTCATCCCGTTTTACTTATTTACATACTTTGTATATAAACTAGAAATATACTTTTGCATTTCCTGTACTGAATGTCGACGTGATCGTGCACATTCTTTAGCAGGACGATCACATAAGTAGCAACGGCGACTTGCATAATTTAATTCTTTACGTGAAATCGCAGGTCTGCCTTTAACTAGTACGTCGGCATCGAATAATCGACCAACCGAACTATTCTCTTCAAATGAAATAGTCGATAATTTAACCTTCTTGCTAGATTCCTGCAAAATATAAAAATTTTCACATCCAGCATCAATATTCAATGCTTTTACCAATCGATAATTATAATTTTTATCCTGCCACTCTTTTTCTAATTGCTTGATTCCATAATTAAACAGTTCAATCAAATATTGATTATTCTTAATTGGACCCGGAATATTTAAATTAATATCAACTAACGTAGTATCGGGATATTTTTGAAAAATCTTTTGTTGTAAAGCTACACGATAATCCTTTACAGCTAACACTTGAGCAATATCTTGCGGATTTCCTTCTTGAAAAATATTCATTATTATCTCACCGCAATTAATTATAAACGATTGTACCTACTCCATCATCAAGTTTACTTGCATTTCTTAAAGAAGTAATGATTGCAGTATTTCCTGTTTTCTCTACGAAATTAATGACAGCTTCAATTTTAGGTTTCATGCTACCTGCTGCAAATTGACCAGCTTCTAGATACTTCTTTAGTTGATCTACTTTTACTTTTCCAATAGGAGCTTGATCAGGCTGATTATAGTTCACATAAGCATTATCAACAGTAGTCAAAATAACTAACTCATCTGCTTGAATATCTTCAGCTAATTTTGCGGCACTAAAATCTTTATCAATTACTCCTGCTACCCCTTGCAAATTATTATCCTTTATTACTACAGGGATGCCGCCACCTCCCGCAGCAATTGGGACAAATTTACTCTTCAGTAAAGTATCAATAACTGGTGCATTAATAATCTTGACGGGCTTTGGGGATGAAACTACTTGCCGGTAACCTCGACCTGCATCTTGCTTATAACTATATTCAGGATGATAGATTTTTTGTTTCTGCATTTCATTAAAAGTATAAAACGGGCCAATTGGCTTAGTAGAATTCTTGAAAGCCGGATCATTAGCATCAACTATTATCTGAGTGATTAGGGCAACGGCTTGATGTGGATAGTCGGTATGCTTAAATTGATCATCTAAAGCCTTTTGCATCCAATAACCAATACTGCCTTGAGTCATTGCGACTACGGTATCAAGTGGCATTGCAGGATTATCTTTGCTAGAGCCTTTATATTGCTGCAAAAGCAAATTACCAACTTGTGGTCCATTACCATGAACAATCGCTACTTGATCTCCCTTTTCAATCATTTTAGCAACGACTTTCATTGCCTTTTCCACTTGCTTTTCTTGAGCAGCTGCACTATTATCACCTGCTTGAATAGCATTGCCACCCAAAGCTACAACTATTCTTTTCATTTTATTTACTTCCTTCATTAACTGATGGAATAAATAAATTGCCTAAAGTAGCGGCCATTATTGCTTTGATAGAATGCAATCTATTTTCCGCTTCAGTAAATTGCCAAGCGTATTGAGAGTTAAAGACTTCATCAGTAACTTCCATTTCACTTAAACCATACTTTTCATAAATTTCTTCGTCAACTTTAGTAGTGCGATCGTGAAATGCTGGTAAACAGTGCATAAAGATCAATTGATCATCTGGAGTTCCCGTCATTTGCATCATTTTCATTGTGACCGTATAAGGCTTTAATAACTTAATTCTCTCGCTCCAGTCATTTTCACCCATTGATACCCAGACATCAGTGTAAATAATATTGGCTCCTTTAACGCCTTTTTCAATGTCATCAGTAATCAAATTCTTAGAACCAGAATCTTGGGCAAAATCCTGCGCAATCTTTTGTACATCTGGATGAGTAAACAAAGGCTTTGGCGTAACTATGTGGACGTTAACTCCCAACATACTTCCAGCTACTAAAAGACTGTCGGCAACGTTATCGCGGCCATCTCCTACATAAGCTAAAGTAAGCCCCTTTAGGTGACCAAACTTTTCTTTAATGGTCATAAAGTCGGCTAACATTTGCGTTGGGTGCCATTTATCGGTCAATCCGTTCCAGACAGGTACACCAGAATACTTGGCCAGGTCTTCTACATCCTTTTGAGCAAAGCCACGATATTCAATACCATCAAACATACTGCCCAAAACTTTTGCAGTATCTTCAATGCTTTCTTTTTTACCTAAGTGAATTTCACCAGCACCCATATATTCAGGATTTGCGCCTAAGTCATTGCAAGCAACAACAAAGGCTGAGCGCGTTCTTGTTGAAGATTTTTCAAATAAAAGAGCTATATTCTTGCCCTTTAAATATTCGTGAGGGATATTTTCTTTAGTTCTTTTAAATGAAGTGCAAAATCAATTAAGTAATTAATCTCTGCTGGAGTATAATCCTTGCATTTTAATAAACTTCTACCTTGAAAAACGTTTTGTAAATATTTCATTTTTCTGCCTCTTACAAATCTTCACGAACAAGTGGACATGACATGCATCTTGGTCCTCCGCGACCACGAGAAAGCTCACTTGAATGAATCTTATGAACTAAAATGCCATGTTTTCTTAACAAATCATTTGATACATAATTACGATCATAAGTAACGACTTCACCTGGTGCAATAGCCAAGGTATTTGAGCCGTCATTCCATTGTTCACAAGCAGCCGCAATCGAATCACCATTGCCAGTCGGAATTAAGTCAATCTCTGATACGTGTAAGTATTTCTTTAAAACTTTAACCAAATCATTTTCTGGCGTAATTTTAACCTCACCATGATCGTCTTGCTCTAAAACATAAATATCAATTTTCCCTGCTTTATCTAAAATAAAAGGATGAACGGTGAATTGATCATAATTAATCATTGTAAAGACCGTGTCTAAGTGCATCATAGCATGATTGTGCGGTATTTTGATTGCTAAAATTGTGTCATAACTAGAATGACCAAAAAGACTATGAGCAAGATCGGTAATGGCAGCTGCTGAAGTTCTTTGAGAAATACCAATCGCTAAAACATGATTGTTCAAAACTAATTCATCGCCGCCCTCTAAGCGCCCATGAGTATAACGATCTCGCCAGACAGGAATATTGGCATCTTTAAATTTGGGATGATGCTTCAATATAGCTTCCATAAATAAAGATTCACGTCTTCTAGCTCTAAATGTCATCCTATTAATAGTTATGCCATTAGCAATTGCCGCTTGTTGATCACGGGTAAAATATACATTTGGCATCGGATCTAAGTAAAATGGATAATCTGGATCTTCAGCTAGATCGGCTAATGAAGGTGTTATATTTTGTATTTCATTTTTTCTAATTCCAGCAATTATCTGTTTAACCATGTCATTTACTGGCAAGGCCATTAAATAATCCATTAACAGTTGATGTAATGGATCTTCTTTTTTGATGTTAGATTCTTCTAATAATTGATCTACAAATTTCGTGCGGACATCTTTATTAGTCAAAGATTGTGCTAATAAATCTTCTAAATAAACGACATGAACTCCCTGTTTTTCCAAAGTATGGGCAAAATAATCATGTTCTTTTTGTGCAATTTTCAAATACGGAATATCATCAATTAACATCCGATTTAAAATATCCGGTGAAAGATTTTCTAATTCTTTTCCTGGTCGATGTAACATAACTGTTTTCAATTTGCCAATTTCGGAATAAACATGAATTAAGTCAGTCATTATATCGTCTCCTAAAATTATGTATCCGCTTACAATAATTATGGATCAATTAGTTACAAGTTACAATCTTAAAGGCTTAAAGCATCAATTATTCTTTTCATTAATGGCGTAACCTTTTGATCTTTACGCCATGCTAATTGTAAATGTGTTATCCAGTTACTATGCTTAATCGGAATAAGATCACCAGGAGCATATGTAGAGGCAATGGATTCCGGAACAAGAGCCACTCCCATTTTTCGTTTAGCCCAGGTGATCGCTGTTCTGGAATCATCACATTTAACAGCATAAAACGGTTTAATTCCATGATGAGCAAAAGTTTGATTAAAAATCTCTTCAAATCGCCGGTAGATAATAAGAGGCTGCTCATTTAAATCTTTAATTCTTAATTCCGTTTTATCCTTAAATTTAGGATCAACAGTAACTGCCATCATTCTTTCTGTAGTTAAGGTTTTCGCCTTTAAACCGTTACGATTATAGGGAGTACGAACAATACCTAAATCGATTGTTTTCTTTTCCAATTTATCGATAATACCAAAAGTATTGTCCTCATAAATATCAAAGTTAATTTCAGGATAAAATTCAGTTAAGGCTTGAAAATTCTTCATAGGAATAAGACCAGTTGATGAAGAAGCCATTCCAATTGCAACTGTGCCTAATTCGCCAGAAATGGTCTTGTGGACCTGATTCTTAGCACTTTCAGATAGCGATAAGATTTCACTAGCATAGCTCTGTAAAATTTGTCCCGCATCCGTTAATTCGATACCATGAGCAGTCCGCTTGAATAATTGTGCTCCCAATTCTTTTTCCAATTGCTTTAATTGATAACTTAACGGTGGTTGCGCAATATAAAGTCTTTTAGCCGCAGACGTGATTTGTTTTTCTTCGGCTACTACTAAAAAGTAACGTAATTGTTTAATATTCATTGATCTATCCTTTTTATTTTGGTTACAGGTCTTATTAAAATTTTTTATATCTTATATTTTAATTTAGTATTTTCATCTCCACAACATATGTGCTACTTTATTAAGGTAGATTTGGAGGGAATAAAATGTCTGAAAAATTTCACGGCTTAACTCAAGCCGAAGCAGAAAAACGACTTAAAGAAGATGGTCTAAACGAAGTTCCTGAACCTGAATACAACTTCTTTAAGGAATTTTTATCAAAATTATGGAATCTCTCTGCTTGGATTCTTGAAGGTGCATTAATCCTTGAATGTATCCTCGGCAAGTGGATTCAATCATTATTTGTTTTATTCATGCTTCTTTTTGCAGCTTTTAACGGTGCATCAAAGAAGAAGCAATCACGACGGGTATTAAATACCATCTCACACGAATTAACGCCTAAAGTTGCTGTAGAGCGTGATGGTAAGTGGATTAAAATTGACTCTAAGCAATTGGTTAAAGGCGATTTAATTTCACTTCAACGTGGGGATGTTTTAGCTGCTGACGTAAAAATAGTTAGTGGCAACATTGCCTGTGACGAAAGTTCAATTACTGGTGAATCTAAAGCTGTTAAAAAGAATATCGATGATACAGCTTATGCTGGTACCACTGTAGTTGAGGGCGACGGCTTAGCAATCGTTACTGCAACTGGTAAGGATTCTAGAAGTGGTAAAACCATTAATTTGATTAACAACTCAGCTGCACCTGGTCACTTGCAACAACTTTTAACAAAGATTATCTACTACCTTTGCTTACTCGATGGTGTACTTACCTTAGTTATCATCATTGCTTCATTCTTTAAGGGCGGCAATTTCGATACCTTTATTAATATGTTGCCATTCTTGGCTATGATGTTTATTGCTTCAATTCCTGTTGCCATGCCATCAACTTTTGCATTATCCAACTCATTTGAAGCAACTCGCTTAAGTAAAGAAGGCGTCTTAACTGCCGATTTAACCGGTATTCAAGATGCGGCTAACTTAAACTTACTTTTACTTGATAAGACCGGTACAATCACTGAAAATAAAACAGCCGTTGCTAGCTGGAGCGATTTAAGTGATTTACCTGATCAAGACGTTTTAGTTTTAGCTGGTAGTGCAACCGACAAACGTAATGCAGGTATTATTGATATTGCTATTGATGAATACTTAAAAGAAAATGGCATCCCTGTCATGGACGTTGATCACTTCACCCCATTTACTTCTGACACCGGTTATTCTATGGCAGAAGTTGATGGTCATAACGTTAAGTTAGGTTCATTTAAGCAACTTTCCTTAATCGATAAAAATGCTAATGAAGTGGTCGAAGGTATTAACTTTAAGGCTGGACGTTCAGTTGCTGTGTTGATCGATGATAAGCTTGCAGGAGTCTTTATCTTACAAGATAAGGTAAGAAAAGATTCCAAGGCTGCTTTGGCAGAACTTAAAAAGCGTGGCGTACGTCCAATTATGTTAACTGGTGATAACCAAAGAACGGCTGCAGCTGTCGCTGAACAAGTTGATTTAACTGGTAATGTTATCTCTATTCATGACTTCGATGAAAGCACTGATGTTGGTGAATTAGCTGGTATCGCCGATGTTTTGCCTGAAGACAAACTTAAAATGGTTAAATTCTTCCAAGAAAAAGGCTACATCGTTGGTATGACTGGTGATGGTGTTAACGATTCTCCTGCTTTAAAGCAAGCTGAAGTTGGTATTGCTGTTTCTAACGCTGCCGATGTTGCTAAACGTTCAAGTAAGATGGTACTTCTGGATGACGGCTTAAGTTCTATTGTTAAGATTCTTGATGCGGGTCACCGTGTATACCAAAGAATGACTACTTGGTCACTTACTAAACTCGCTAGAACTGCCGAATTAACTATGCTTTTAACCTTTGGTTACCTCTTCTTCAACTATATTCCAATGGCATTAAACGCAATGGTTATTTATACAGTTATGAATAATATGGTAACTATGATGATCGGTACTGACCGGACTCATATTACTTACAAGCCTGAAAACTGGAATATGGCAAGATTAGCTAAAATTGCATTTTCACTTGCTGCAGGTTGGACAATTATCGGTTTCACATTTGTCAGCTACCTAAACTTACATGGCTGGAGTCATAATTCAATTTCTACCATGGTTTATGTTTACTTAGTTCTTAGTGCAATGCTAATTGTATTGATTACTAGAACTCGTAAATACTTCTGGCAAGATTATCCATCTAAATTAGTTGGTATCGTCCAAATTGCTGACGTCGCATTAACATTTATTTTAGCCTTGTGTGGCTTGGCAATGGCTCAAATTAGTTGGCAAAACTTATTAATTACGGTTATAGTGGCATTGGTTGCTGCAGTCATTATTGATTTGATTTACCAACCTGTAATGAAAAATAGATAATTATAAAATATAAAAAAAGCACTCTGATTACTACATTGTAGTTTCAGAGTGCTTTTTATTTTGACTAATAATTAGAAACTGTAGTCAAGACGTTTAAAGCTTTAACATATTCGCCATCGGCAATTTTAATAAATGGCTTTTCATTAATTTCTTTATGACCTAAGTAATTAACCTTAGCGCCACGCTTCAAAAACTTGCCTGGAATTTTTTCGCCCTTCTCATCATAAATAAAGGAAGGCTTCTTAATTCTATTAACTACCTTTATAGTGGACTTCATATATGGCAAGAATGCTTCTTCTTTAACAAATCTATTCTTACGAATCTTTACATAAGTATCACCATTAATTATCTTTATAGCACGTACTTTGTAAAGTTTTCCCTTTCTCAGATGTCCAACTTTAACACCATGCTTATTATAAACAGTAGCATTTCTAGTTAGATTTAATCTTTTACCTTGTCTAACTGGATTGGTAATGGCTGCGTCAACACTTTGTGTAGTTGCTACGCCCAATCCAATAACTGCCAACATTATACCTGCAGCAGAAATAATTTGCTTTCTCATCATAATCCACCCCCGTAGTGTTTATACCATTTTTCACCTTTATTTTATCAAAAATAATTCAATTAGAAGCATTTTTTACTCAACTGTTTTATAACTATTTCTTTAATTCTGCTAAAATTATCTATAACACTACTTACAAGGGAGTAATTACTTATGATTTTAACTTGGGATATAATTCGTAGAACTATTGAAGTACTATGGATTATTAACATTGCATTCGCTGTTTGGACGGTTTTTAGAAGTCGTCGCAGTGTTGTTGCAACTTGGGCATGGATGCTGGTATTAACTGTTTTGCCAGGTATTGGCTTTATTCTCTATCTCTTCTTTGGACGTCAGCTTTCACATGATGAAATTTTTGCTATTCAAGAAGAACAGAAAAAGGTGCAAAGACATTATTTAGCTGAACAGCGCGATATGCTTAAAGAACATGATCTTTTGCCTGAAAAAGAACGACTTCCACGGGTAAGAATGCTTTCAGAATTAAATCTTAACAATGATGATGCAATTTTAACTTTTGACAATCAAGTTAAGGTTTTTACCTCTGGGCCAGAGCTTTTTGATCAAATGATCCTTGATATTAAAAATGCTAAAAAATCTATTAGTTTGGAATTTTATACTTTTTATTCTGATCAATTGGGCAAGCGAGTTTTAAAGGCTCTAGAAGCGGCTGCAGCTAATGGTGCTAAAGTACGGGTGATTTATGATACTTCTGGATCACGTGGCACTAAGCCTGCTTTTTTTGACCATCTGCGTGAATTAGGTGGTGAGGTTCAACCATTCATTTCTACTTCCAAAAAGCACTGGTTTACTACACCTCGACTTAATTATCATTTGCATAGAAAATTGGTCATTATTGATCATCACATTGGTTATATTGGCGGATTTAATATTGGAGATCAATATGTTAATAAATCACCCAAATTTGGTCATTGGCGCGACACTCACTTGCGCGTAATTGGACAATCATCTGTTTTAATGGAAGTCCGTTTTGCAATGGATTGGAACACTTCAATCAGAAGAACTAATTTACCTAAATTTGAATTAAAAGAACTCAAATCATTTAGAGTTAACCGCAAGGACATTAATGATAGTAAGAATGTAGCAATGCAGATTGTTTCCTCAGGTCCCGACAACCAACACTATGGAATTAGGCGAGGCTACCAGGGAATCATTGCAGGAGCCAAAAAATATATCTATATTCAAACGCCTTATTTAATTCCTGAAGAATCAATTCTTGAAGCTTTAATTATTGCTGCTAATAGTGGAATTGATGTGCGAATTATGATCCCATGTATGCCTGATCACCCATTTGTTTACCGAGCTACGGAATATTATGCTAAATACTTAGTAGCTCACAATGTTAAAGTTTATAAATATAATGATGGCTTTATTCATGCTAAAACGATGGTGAGTGGCTCTAATATTTCTTCAGTTGGTTCTGCCAATCAAGACTTCCGGAGTTATACATTAAACTTCGAAGTAAATTCATTCAATTATAATCCTGCCCTAACTCAAGAATTAAAAGAAATTTTTGAAAAAGACTTAGATAAATGTACTCTTTTAACTAATGAATACTTCGCCAAACAGTCTTCATGGTTAAAATTCAAACAATACTTTTCAAGATTATTATCACCTATTTTTTAAAACGAAAAACCCTTTATCAGTATATATGATAAGGGATTTTGTTTTCTAAATAATGCAGTTTTATTTCTTTACTTATTTTTTATAAGCTATATAATGGTATTAACTATTAAAAAGTAAGGAGGATAAAACTTGGCTAATAGAGTAAAACTAGGCGTTTTGAATTTAATGCATGATAAGTTAGATACTCAACAAAGATTTGCACATGTTTTACCAGACGCAGACCTGACTTTCTTTTACCCACGTATGCATTATCAAAATCGTCCTGTTCCACCCGAAGTTGCTAAAATTTCTCAACCATTAGATCTTAATCATATCCAAGATTTCGATGGCTTTATTATTACTGGTGCTCCGTTAGATCACCTGGATTTTGAGCAAGTCACCTATATCGAGGAAGTCCGATGTTTGCTTCAGTTATTAGATAAATACAAATTACAGCAATTATATTTTTGCTGGGGCGCAATGGTAGCTTTAGATTACTTTTACGATATTCAAAAAAGAATTTTGGCGGAAAAAATCTTTGGTACTTTTCCTCACTTAATAATCGAACCAAATTCCTTATTAAATGGTCTTAGCCAAGGATTTATTGCTCCACATGCTCGTTACGCTGAAATGGACAAAGCACAGACTATGCAAGATCCACGCTTAACTATTAATTCAGTAGACGACAACGGCCATCTATTTATGGTATCTTCTTTAACAAAATCAGAGCAAAATTTCGTTTTCTCTCACATTGAATATGATCGTGAAGGTTTAAAGAAGGAATATGAAAGAGAAATTGCCGCACATCCAGAGCGACATTACAAAAGGCCTGAAAATTATTCATTATCTGCTCCACTTTTTCAGTGGAAAGATACTCAAAAAATATTCTTTGATAATTGGTTAACCCAGGTCAAAAAAAGCAAATTAGTGTTAGATAAATAAGAGAGGTATACATTATGTCTACAATTTTTAATTCAGTTACAGAACTTATCGGAAACACCCCATTACTTAAGCTAAATCGTGTTGTCCCTGACGATGCGGCAGATGTTTACGTAAAGTTGGAATTTGAAAATCCAGCTGGTTCAATTAAAGATAGAATTGCTTTAGCCATGATTGAAAAAGCAGAACGAGATGGTATTTTAAAGCAGGCGGTACAATCGTAGAACCAACTTCAGGCAATACTGGTATTGGTTTGGCTATGGTTGCCGCAGCTAAAGGTTATCATATTATCATTGTGATGCCGGAAACTATGAGCGTTGAGCGTCGTAAATTGATGAAGAGCTACGGTGCTGAACTCATTTTGACACCAGGTGCAGACGGTATGAAGGGCTCAATTGCCAAGGCTGAAGAACTCGTTAAAGAACAAGGTTACTTCATGCCAATGCAATTTAATAATGCTGAAAACCCTAATATTCATGAATTAACTACAGGACCGGAAATTATTGCTGCAATGAACGGAATTGGTAAATCAATTGATGCATTTGTAGCTGGTGTTGGTACTGGTGGTACTTTATCAGGAATTGGACATGCTCTTAAACGTGAAAATTCAGCTACTAAGGTATTTGCATTAGAACCAACTGAATCTCCATTATTAAAAGATGGTAAGACTGGGAAACATGGTATTCAAGGAATTGCCGCTGGTTTCATCCCTAAGAATTTAGATAAGAATATTTACGACGATGTTGTCACTGTTTCTACTGATGAAGCAATGGCTACTGCTCGTGAAGTCGCTAAAAATGAAGGATTCTTACCTGGTATTTCAGCCGGTGCAAATATTCATGGTGCAATTGAAATTGCTAAAAAATTAGGTAAAGGACATACTGTCATTACCGTAGTTCCAGATGGCGGCGATCGTTACCTTTCAACTGCATTATTTAATGATTAAATCTTAATATTATGAAAAATACTCCTAAGGGAATTTCCCCTAGGAGTATTTTTTAATTTCTGTTGATTTTGCATCAATAATTAATGATGCATGATTATTTTATGCACCGTGATATTGAACAAGTGAGTAAATATCAACATCAGGCAACTTTTCTCTACCCTTTAAATCAGGTAATTCAATATAAAATGCGGCACCTACAAGCTTACCACCAAGATTTTCAATTAATTCCTTAGAAGCTCTTAAAGTACCTGCTGTGGCCATTAAATCGTCACAGATAACAACTCTTTGACCAGGCTTAATTGCATCCTTATGCATTTCAAGGCTATTTGAACCGTATTCCAAGTCATATGAAGCACGTTCAACTTCTCTTGGCAACTTGTGTGGCTTTCTTGCTGGGACAAAGCCTAAGCCTAACTCAGTTGCAACAGGACAGCCTACAATAAAGCCACGTGCTTCAGGACCTACGATCACATCTGCCTTTCTACTCTTTGCATATTCTGCCAATTCATGAGTAGCAGCACGATATAAATCACCATCTTGCAAAATAGGTGTAATATCGCGAAAGACAATTCCCTTATTAGGAAAGTCCTTAACACTTGCAATATACTTACTAAAATCAATCGCCATAAGAAGAAAAACCTCCATAATTATCTGTGTTTGTATTCAAACACTTTTGACTTGTATATTTTACCAAAGATTTGTTATAAAAGCACTGAAATCTTGATATTTATCTACTTTTTTACAAAATTATTAACATATGTAATCAATTTTTGAGTAGGCATCGTCCTCAGTTGATTAATAAACTTAATTTGAGATTCCGTCGCCATTAAATATTTAGAAGCAGTCAAGGGTTGCTTTTTTGGATTAGATTCACCGACCAATTTTTGATCATCCAATTTAACAAAGCCTAATTCAAAGAATACTCGTAAAATAAACAACACACTATCATAATCCAAGCCTAAATAAGGTGCTACAGTTCGATAGTCGTCAGGCTTCAATGCAGGATGGGCATATATATACTTTAATACCTTGCCAAAATAACTTTTTGCAGGAATATGCTCTACAGGTAATTGATCCAATAAAAAGCGTAAATAGATTTGTTGATAATCTTTTTCTAAAGCAGTATTCAATTCTACTTGATTGCGTGGTACATCAAGTAAAGCAACTGTTTCACCAGATTGATCATAATCTTGGACCAAGCTAATCTTATCATCATCAATTTGAAGTCGATTTTTAACGATCGGAATATTCTTTTTATCAAACAGCAAATAGCGATCTGCAAAGCCCATGACAAATTTTTCCTGTCTTAAGTCGATCACTGACGTTGGAACTGCTAACTTTGGGGATGCGAATGCTATCCCTTCTATAATGCCTTGCAAAGATACCTGCTTACGATAGGTATTTAAAGACAAAGTAACGAAAATTTTAGCAATAAACGGCAATAGATTATTATTTAAATAGTCTTTATTAAAGCCCACAATTGCTAAACTACCGTCTTTTTTATTAGCCGTTAATTTAACGTGATTCTTATCTTTCCCTATTTTGAAAAAATTAGTAATAGTTGGATCCGAAATACTGAAAATTGGTTGCGGATCTCCAGTGCCAAATGGTCCAACTTGATTAATCTGAGCTAAAGTTTGAGGCGATAAACCATGCATAGGCAATTCCATATCATACTCTTTAGTCTCTAATCCACCTTCAACGTGAAAATCAGCCTCAAACTTTTCTCGCAGAGCACTTACTTTATCTTCTTCCATGGATAAACCACAAGCAAAATCATGACCACCAAATTTAGTCAGCAAACTCTCTTTTAAAGGATTAAGGGCATCAAAAAGATTGAAGCCAGTAAATGAACGACCTGAACCTTTAATCTCCCCTTCATCATTTTTAGTTAAAACGATAGTTGGCTTATGTAATTTTTCCACTATTTTATTAGCGACCAGACCCAAAACGCCCTCATGAAAATCAGGATCATATAAGACCAAAGTATTTTGCTTCTGCCAACTATTTTCACGAATTAATTCCATACAGCGATCATAAACTTCAGTAGTTAGCTCTTTGCGCTTATTATTTAAATCTTCAATCTGATCAGCAATTTTCTGAGCCTCAAGATCATCATCACTAAGCAAAAGTTGTACCGCTAAATTTGCATTAGCTAAGCGCCCCACTGCATTAAGCCGAGGAGCAATATTAAAGCCAACATCTGTTTCATTAATCGTTCCTAGCGTTAATCCAGCATTTTTGATCAGAGCTCTTAAACCAGGTCGCTCGGTTTGATTAAGCACATCTAAACCGCGCTTCACAATAATGTGACCTTCACCCGTCACTTTAACCATATCACCAATGGTGCCAATCATTGCTAAATCTAGCAATTCTGGTACAGGATCCTGCATAAGTTCACGGCAAATTGTGTAAGCCACGCCTGCACCACAATAGTCATCGAAAGGATATTTTTGTCCGGGGTAATTACAATGAACTGTTGCATAGGCATCGGGTTTAGATTCTTGAAAAGTATGGTGATCGGTAACAATCGTATCAACGCCATTATTTTTAGCATATTCAACTTCTTCAATTCCAGTTACGCCGTTGTCTACAGTAATGATTAACTTAGTACCATCAGCCACGATATCCTTATAGCGATCAAGATTTGGGCCATATCCATCTTTAAAACGGTCTGGTATAAAGTAATGAACATCTGCACCTAAAATACTCAGCGTCTCAGTCATAATTGTAGTGGCCGTGATACCATCAGCATCATAATCACCATAAATGGTAATCTTTTCGCCATTATCAATTGCTTGATTAATTCGATCGACCGCTTTATCCATATCATGCATCAAAGTTGGATCGGCTAAGTTTTCTTCGGTTGCGTTAAACCAAAAATCTAATTTTTCATCTGTATTAATACCACGTAATGCAAAAAGCCGTGCTGAGATTGGGCTAAGTTGATATTTTTCTATTAAATCTGGCGCTAATTCTTCAGCTGTTCTTTGTTGCCACTTCATTACTTTCAAAACACCTTACATTTCATAAAAATTAAAAGGCACTCATAATTGAGTGTCTTTATTGAAAAATCTAATTCTTATTCTAACGCAAATTTTGTTTGCATAAAAGTTCGAAGATTTTACTTCATTTTGAAGACTCGAAGATTCTCTGCGTTAGCCTTTTCCGTTTTAATCAAATTACCACGAATAGCCCAACGATTTGCACCACCATCAGCACAAGTAATTAAGGTCACTATCTTTTTCTTAGTATTATTAACTAACCAAACGGCTGATGGATCAACAACTTTTTTCATATAAATTCGGTAAACATAAACCTTCTTTAAATTAGTAAGGTAAATCAATTCACCTTTCTTGACATCCTCTAGTGGTGAGAAAAGAATACCTTTAGCAGTCATATAGTGACCAGCTAATGGATAGTTACCTTCACCCATTTTTTGGTCAGCACGCATTGTACCGCCACCGGTGGACATAGCATCGTCTGACATCCCTAGCATTATTGGTAAATGCATATTTACATCAGGAATAGCTAAAGCACCAATTGCACCTGAAGTCTTTTTTATCTGCGATCTCGTAGCTCGAGCCATATCCATCGACTTTACTTTACTAAAATCATACATTCCTTTTTTACGTTGATTTTTTTCAACTTCTTTTTTAGTCAAGCCGGTTAAAGTCGATTGCTGATTATGACTAATCATGTGATTGCTAATCTGCTTGTTAAAGATGAGAACAAGACCAACAATTAACAAAATGATCGCTAGAATTCTAATGACGATCGTGCTAATACTTGTTTTATGTTTATTTTTTGCCATAATTACTTACCTTTGATATCATCGTCATTCATCTTAAGTACTGCCATAAAGGCGTCTTGTGGCACTTCTACCCTACCAACTGCCTTCATTCGTTTCTTACCACGCTTCTGTTTTTCCAAAAGCTTGGCACGACGGTCTGGGTCACCGGTATGGATCTTCCAAGTAACATCTTTACGATATGGCTTAATGGTTGCACGCGAAATAATCTTAGCACCAATCGCACCTTGAATATCAACTTCAAAGTTTTGACGTGGAATTAACTTCTTAAGCATAGAAGTCATTTGACGTGCACGGTCTTGTGCTTCAGATCTATGAGCAATGAAACTCAAAGCATCGATTGGCTCTTTATTAAGCAAGATATCAATCTTAACCAAATCAGTTGAACGATATCCGGTAATTTCATAGTCAAGAGAAGCATACCCCTTAGTTGAAGACTTCAAATCATCAAAGAAGTCAAAGATAATTTCAGCTAATGGCATATTGTAAATTACATTAACCCGATACTTATCAAGGTAGTCCATAGTAACAAATTCACCACGTTTGCGTTGGCACAATTCCATTACTGGGCCAACGAAATCATTCGGTACCATAATTTCTGCTTTAACATAAGGTTCTTGTACTTCTTGATATTCACCGGCATCTGGTAAATCAGATGGATTATCAATTACCTTAGTAGATCCATCATTCATAATTGCGTGGTAGTCAACACTTGGAGCAGTCATGATTAACCCTAGATCAAATTCTTGCTCAAGTCGTTCTTGCACAACATCCATATGAAGCAAACCTAAGAAACCACAACGGAATCCAAAACCTAAGGCAGTTGAAGTTTCAGGTTCAAATTCCAAAGCAGCATCATTTAACTGCAACTTTTGCAAAGCTTCCTTTAAATCATCGTAATCTCGGTTGTCAACTGGATACATACCGGAATAAACCATCGGTGGAATCTGACGATAACCTTCTAATGGTTCCTCAGTTTGATTAGTTGCATCAGTAATGGTATCACCAACACGAGTTTCACGAACTGATTTAATATTGGCAGTGATATAACCTACATCCCCGGCAATTAAAAGATCTTTCTTAATTGGATGAGGACTTGAAACACCTACTTCGGTTACTTCATATTCCTTTCCGGTGTTCATAATCTTAATTTTATCGCCAGGCTTAACTACACCGTCTTCAATTTTGACAGACATAACAACACCGCGATAATCATCGTACTTGGAGTCAAAAATCAAGGCTTTAAGTGGTGCTGTAATATCACCAGATGGAGCAGGAATATCCTTTACTACCTTTTCCAGCATATCTTCGATGCCTTGGCCTGTTTTACCTGAAACTTCGGCAGCTTCTGAAGCATCCAAGCCTAACATTTCTTCTATTTCTTCCTTAGTTTTAGGAATATCTGCTGAAGGTAAGTCAATCTTATTAATGACAGGCAAAATTTCCAAGTCATCATCAATAGCCAAATAAGTATTGGCTAAAGTCTGCGCTTGCACACCTTGAGAAGCATCAACAACCATTAAAGCACCTTCACAGGCTGCAAGTGATCTTGAGACTTCGTAAGAGAAGTCTACGTGCCCAGGTGTATCAATTAAGTGGAAAATATAATCTTCTCCATCCTTAGCATGATATTTAACTTCAACGGAGTTCATCTTAATAGTAATACCACGTTGACGTTCAAGTGGCATGTCATCAAGCATTTGATTTTTAAGTTGGCGCTGACTTACTGTATCAGTTAATTCTAGAATTCTATCAGCGATCGTAGATTTACCATGGTCAATATGGGCAACTATGGCAAAATTACGAATATGCTTTTGATAATCTTTTAATTTTTCTAAATCCATAAATTTATTCACCCTTTACTATCCTTAATATTATAGCAAAGGTCCTTAATCTTATAAAACGAATAGATATACAAAAATGACATTGCCTGATGCAATGTCATTTTTCTTAATCTTCACCACTTAATTTGTCTTTAAGTCGTTCAAAAAATCCTTTTTCTTTTGGTGTAATATCTCCGCCACCATCATGAACAAAGTCAGTCAAATCTTGCTTTTGCTTTTCATTGATATGCTTTGGAATCACGATATTAATTGTAATAATTTGATCACCATTACCATTTCCGCGAAGATATGGTACACCCTGTCCGCGAAGAGTAAACTTCTTATTTGGTTGAGTACCAGCTGGAATAGTTAATTTTTGATCACCATGGACAGTTTTAACAGTAATTTCATCACCTAATGTAGCTTGAGCAAATGAAATTGGAACATCAGTATAAATGTTTTGACCACGACGTTGGAAAATCTTAGATGGTTTAATACGGTAATTAATATACAAATCACCGTAAGGTCCGCCGTTTATACCAGCCTCACCTTGGCCTTGATAGCGAAGTTGTTGGCCATTATCAATACCTGCTGGAATATCAACTTCAATAGTATTCTTTCCTTGAACAGTACCTTTACCACCACAAGTCTTACATGGGTGTTCAATGATTACACCGCGACCATGACATTTATCACAGATGGTTTGACGACGAATCATCCCTAACATAGATTGCTGAGTAACAGTCATATAACCTGTACCGTGACATTTATCACAGGTAATTGGGTGAGTGCCTTTTTCACAACCATTGCCGCCACAAGTACCACAGGTTTCACTACGAGTATAGCTAACTTGCGTCTTCTTGCCTTTAATCGCATCCATAAAGTCAATAGTCAAAGTATAGTCTAAATCTTGACCACGTTGTGGAGCAGTCGGATCTACTCTTTGTTGTCTTCCTTGACCAAAGATATCACCAAAAATGTCGCCAAAATCACCAAATCCAGAAGTATCAAATCCAGCACCGCCAAAGCCTTGGCCAGCGCCACCAAAACCACCTTGGCCATTTACACCAGCGGAGCCAAATTGATCATATTGTGCACGCTTTTGCTTATCATGCAAAACTTCATAAGCTTCGTTAACTTGTTTATATTTTTCTTCAGCACCAGGTTCATGGTTCAAATCTGGGTGATATTTTTTAGCTAACTTTCTATATGCTTTACTAATTTCTTGGTCACTGGCGTTACGATCTACGCCAAGCACTTTATAATAATCTTCTTGTGCCATTAATTGAACTCCTTATATTTTCAAAAGAAAAGAACTACTCAATGGGTAGTTCTTTTCTCCTTTTGTTTAATTATAAACCCATTACTTGTTTGGATCTACCTTATGGAATTCACCATCTTGGGCACCACCATTGTTACCACCTTGTGGGCCATTTTGTGGACCTTGAGGACCGGCTTGTGGGCCAGCTTGACCTGCAGCACCTTGTGCTCCACCGTTTTGTTGGTAAAGCTTAACTGCTAAATCTTGTGCAGCCTTTGATAAAGCATCCTTCTTTTCCTTCATTTCGTCCAAGTTGTTGTCCTTTTGAGCCTTCTTCAAAGCTTCAAGAGCATCTTCAACTGGCTTACGGTCACTATCAGAAAGCTTATCCTTAGTGTCCTTCAAAGTCTTATCAGTAGTAAAGATTAATTGATCAACTTCATTTCTAAGATCAACTTCTTCTTTACGCTTCTTGTCTTCTTCAGCATGTTCTTCAGCGTCTTTTTGCATACGCTTGATTTCTTCATCTGACAAACCGGATGAACTCTTAATAGTAATCTTTTGTTCCTTACCAGTACCCATATCCTTAGCAGATACATTTACGATACCGTTCTTATCGATATCGAAGGTAACTTGAATTTGTGGAACACCACGTGGTGCTGGTGGAATATCAGTTAATTCAAAGCGACCAAGGGTCTTATCATCTGCAGCCATTGGACGTTCACCTTGCAATACGTGGACATCTACTGCTGGTTGGTTATCTGCAGCAGTTGAGAAGATTTGACTCTTTGAAGTTGGGATAGTAGTGTTTCTGTCAATTAACTTAGTGAAGACACCACCCATGGTTTCAATACCAAGTGACAATGGAGTAACATCAAGCAAAACGATGTCCTTAACGTCACCTGAAATAACACCACCTTGGATAGCTGCACCTAAGGCAACAGCTTCGTCAGGGTTGATTGAGTGGTCGGGTTCTTTCCCAGCCCATTCCTTAACAGCCTTTTGAACTGCAGGAATACGGGTTGAACCACCGTTTAAGATAACCTTATCGATATCGTTTACAGTTAAACCAGCATCCTTTAATGCATTGTCAAATGGTACCTTAGTCTTTTCAACTAAGTCACTAGTCAATTCATCAAACTTAGCACGGGTAAGGTCAGCTTCAAGGTGTAATGGACCAGCTTCACCAGCAGAAATGAATGGAAGTGAAATGTGAGTTGAAGAAACACCTGACAAGTCTTTCTTAGCCTTTTCAGCAGCATCCTTCAAACGTTGCATAGCCATCTTGTCCTTAGACAAGTCAACGCCATTTTCATCCTTAAAGTTCTTGATCAACCAATCCATGATACGGTTATCAAAGTCATCACCACCAAGGTGAGTATCACCGTTAGTTGATAATACTTGGAAGACACCGTCACCTAATTGAAGAACGGAAACATCGAAAGTACCACCACCAAGGTCGTAAACTAAGACCTTTTCATCTTGGTCTTTGTTTAAACCGAAGGCTAATGCTGAAGCAGTAGGTTCGTTGATAATTCTTTGTACATTCAAACCAGCGATCTTACCAGCATCCTTAGTAGCTTGACGTTGTGCATCATTAAAGTAAGCAGGAACAGTGATAACTGCATCAGTTACCTTTTCACCTAAGTAATCTTCTGAGAACTTCTTGATGTATTGTAAAATAAATGCAGAAATTTCTTGTGGTGTGTATTCCTTGTCACCAACCTTAACCTTGTAATCTGCTTCACCCATGTGACGCTTAATTGAAACAATAGTGTTAGGGTTAGTAATAGCTTGACGCTTAGCTACTTCACCAACTTGAATTTCACCATCTTTAAAAGCTACTACAGATGGAGTAGTACGGTTACCTTCTGGGTTAGTAATAATCTTTGGTTCTTTACCTTCAAGAACTGCAACTGCTGAGTTAGTAGTTCCGAGGTCAATACCAATAACTTTTGACATGTATAAACTTCCTCTCCTATTGAGCAACTACAACCATTGCTGGTCTTAGTGTCCGATCTTTATATTGATATCCTTTTTGTAAAACCTGAACAACGTGATCTTTTTGATCATCATTTTCGGCTGCTACAGTTTGAACAGCTTGATGCAATGTCGGATCAAATTTTACGTCTTCAGCTTCAATCTCAACGATGCCATGTTCTTTCAATGCTTTAGCTAATGAATCAAGCGTCATCTTAACGCCCTTCTTCAGTTGCTTGGAAACATCATCATCGGCTTCTACGCTTAAAGCTCTCTCCAAATTGTCTACAGCAGGCAAAATATCTTTAGCTAAGCTTTGAGATTCATACTTAATAAGTTGAGCTCTTTCTTTTGAATAGCGATTTTGCATATTTTGAATTTCTGCTTCGCTACGAAGATACTTATCTTCAAGCTCCTTATTCTTATCTTTTAAATCAGCCAATTCTTTAGCTAATTTTTCATCATGTTTATCATTTTTTGCTTCCTTACCTTCAGTTGCCTTTTTCTTAACATCCTTAGGTGTTGAAGCATTTTCTTTTTCATCTAAATTCTTTTCACTAGGAAACTCTTCTTTACTCACGGCTAACCTCCTCTATTATTGAAATTTACCGTAATAATCAAGTAACTTCTTGGCTAATTCATTTCTGAAGTATTCTAGAAGCCCTATCATTTGAGAATACGGCATATTTGTTGGCCCAAGTAAAGCTATTGTTCCTTTACCATGGGAGCCGACACTATATTCAGCTGTCAGCAAACTATAATTTTTTAATAAATCATTCGGCAATTCAGATCCTAACTTTACCTTAACTGGGTATTTTTCAGTCTTAGGATCAGCCTTAATATTCATCAAATTAGAAAACAAATTATCTCGATCAATTAATTCATAGAGTGAACGTATATCATTTACATTATTCTCAGTTGTATTGTTCAATAGATTAATTTGTCCATCAACATACATCTGCTCACTAGCCGCATCTTTTAACACGTCTTCAACTAAGCTAAATAATTCGTTAGCATGATCACTACCTAATTCGTTTTTAGCAAGTTCACTTAGCAATGAAACATTAATTTCCTTTAAACTCTTGCCAACTAATTGGTCATTAATCATTCGAACCGCTTTTTCAATTTCTTCACCATGAATATTATGTGGTAAAGCATAAACTTGATTTTGGACATTGCCATCACTCGTCACTAGAATTGCCATCACTTGTCTAGAAGACAGGGGAACAATCCTAAAACCTGTAATTTTAACATCCCTACTCTCAGGTCCTTCAGCAAAAGCAGTGTAATTAGTTAAATCAGATAAAATGCGTGCTGCTTCTTGTACGATTTCATTCACCTGATGAAAAGGTCGATCTAATTGTGTCCCAATCGTGTTATAAACAGACTCTGGCAACTGAAGCGGTTCAACTAAATTATCAAGATAATAACGATATCCATCACTTGACGGAATTCTTCCGCTAGAAGAGTGTGTCTTCTCAATTAAGCCTTGATCTTCTAGGACCGCCATTTCATTTCGAATAGTAGCGCTTGATACTTTAATTGGTAACTGCTTCATCACCGTCTTAGAGCCAACAGGCTCATGCGTTTGTGTGAAGTCTGTAATAATTGTTTTTAAAATAAGCTCTTGACGCTCGGTCAACATAATAATCGCCCTCACTTTTAGCACTCGTAATTCTCAGGTGCTAACAATTAATATGATACTATAAATTAGCAGAAAAACAAGAGGAGTGCTAAAATTTCTTCAAATTATTTTAAAAAATAAAAACTGAAGAACTTCGTTCAAAATTGCTAAGTTCTTCAGCTTCTCGTTACGCATTACTTCGTGCTTCTTGTGCAAAATAATGTTCAATTTCTATTTGGTCTTTCTCTAATTGTTTTTTCAATTCTTCAAGGCCGCTAAATTTAATTTCGCCTCTAGTATATTTATACCATTTAATTTTTATTGGCTGATCATAAATATCCTGTTTAAAATTAAATATATATGATTCAATAAAAATTTGTTCAGGTTGGCCAATCGTTACATTATAACCGACACTAGTCATAGATTCATACCACTTTCCAGCTACCTGCGTTTTAGTGGCATATACTCCTATTTTCGGAATTACCTTATGACTAGCCCAAACTAAATTAGCTGTTGGGAAGCCTAATTTATGGCCATTTCTTTTACCATGACCAACGATCCCGCTCATCACATAATGGTGACCCATTAATTGAAAAGCTAATTCCATCTTACCTTCCCTAATTGCCTGTCTAATTTCAGTTGAACCTATTTTTTTACCATTAAAAATCTGCTTAGGCATAACGACAATTTCAAATCTATCCTTCGCAAATTTTGGTAAATTCTTCATATTAGCAGTCTCTTTAGGACCATATGTATAATCAAATCCAGCTACTACTGTATCTGCATTGAGTTTAATTATTACATTATCTACAAAATTCTGTGCATCTATCTCGCTAAACTTTTTAGTAAATGGCATTACGGCTAGATAATCTACACCTAGTTCTGCCATTTTATCTGCCTTTTCATCTAAAGTTTCTAAATACTTAAAGTCTTTTTTGGCAGCATAAATTTCCTTCGGATGACGATCAAAAGTTAATACTACTAATGGTAATTTCTTTTGATCAGCTATTTTTTTGGCTTTATTGATTAAGCGTTGATGACCTAAATGAACGCCGTCAAAAAAACCTAAGGCTAGAATAGTTTTTGAAGATATGATATTTTCGCTAACTGGATAAGTTAAATGAATGATTTTCACAACTAATCCCTTCATTTCAGTTATTCATTTTGAATCAACATTAAACTTGGGCGATATAATTTTCCCTTATTCTCATAAATCGCCTTGACTTTTTTATTGTACCTTAATGCGACTTTTTTAGCATCTATTTCTAACGAAATACCTGCTCCATTTTTCACTTTAAGCCATTTTCCTTCACTTAGATCAACTTGAGGATAGTCTTTAAAGAAAGCGTCAATTGGTTGAATCAATTCTGCAGCTTTTTCAGGATTCTCTTCAATTTCACTTAACTTAACGGCCTGAGAAATATCAAAACCTGAGCTAGCTACTCTTCTTAAGTAAGTCATAACTGCTGGGCAATTCATTTTCTCGCCCAAATCATTTACTAAGGATCTAACATATGTACCTTTACTACATTTAATTTTAAAATCAAATTCTTCTTGTCCATCTTTTTCATTGAATGTAGGTTTATTGGTTAAATCATATTGTAAAATATCAACTTTACGTTTTGGTCGCTCTACCTCAATACCTTCTCTAGCATACTCATATAAATGCTTACCATTTACCTTTACGGCTGAGTAAATTGGTGGTACTTGTTCTATTTCCCCTAAAAACTCATTCATATGATTCTGAATATCTTCAGAAGTAAATGCCTTGGTTAACTTGGTCTTTTTCAAAACTGTGCCAGTTGAATCATAACTGTCAGTGGCATATCCAAAAAGACCACTACCAATATATTCTTTAGGTCTAGTATGCATAAGTTCAATCAGTTTAGTTGCTTGTCCAATTGCAATAGGTAATACACCTGTTACCTCGGGGTCAAGTGTACCCGCATGTCCAATTTTTCGGATATGCAGAGCTTTGCGTAAATGATAAACTACATCAGCACTAGTCATCCCTTTATCTTTATCGATAACTAAAATTCCATTTAACATAAATAATCCTTTTCTATCTAAACGAAAAAAGCGCCTAAACGGCGCTTTTTTTATTTACTTGCCCGTTCAGCATCTTGCTTTTTAACTTCTGCAATTAAACGGTCAATTTTACTACCATATTTTACTGAATTGTCTCGTTTAAAAATTAATTCAGGGACTTTATAAACGGTTAAAGTTTGTCCTAATAAGTGACGCATCATACCTTTAGCCTTTTCTAGTCCTTCTTGAACTTCTTTTTCCTTATCGGCATTTTCAGTTAAAAGACTATAGTAAACAGTTGCATATGAAAGATCATTCGTACATTCCACTGCAGTGATAGTTACTTCACTCAAACGAGGATCACGAATATTCTTTTGTAAAATTTTGGTTAATTCACGAAGAATTTCTCCTTCAACACGACCAATTCTATGCTTCATGTTTGCCTCCTAAAAATTATTACTTAGGTTCAACTTGTTGCATTTCGTAAACTTCGAATTCGTCGCCGACTTTAATATCGTTGTAGTCTTTGATAGTTAAACCACAATCGTTACCTTGCTTAACTTCTTTGGCATCATCTTTAAATCTCTTAAGTGAAGCAATTTCACCATCGTATTTAACAATACCATCACGAATAACTCTAATTTTGGCGTTATTCTTAACCAATCCCTTATCAACAAAGGAACCAGCAATAGTACCAACCTTAGATACTTTCCAAGTTTCACGAACAGTAAGGTTACCGATAACCTTTTCTTCGTAAGTTGGTTCAAGCATACCCTTCATGGCTGCAGTCACATCATCAATTGCCTTGTAGATGATACTGTACAAACGAATGTCGACGCCTTCAGTTTCAGCTTGACTCTTAGCAGTTGCAGTTGGACGAACATTAAATCCAATGATAAATGCATTAGAAGCACCGGCTAAGGTTACGTCTGACTCATTAATAGCACCTACACCTGAGTGAATGATGTTAACACGAACGCCTTCAACTTCAATCTTTTCAAGAGATTGTTGCAAAGCTTCAACAGAACCTTGAACATCAGCCTTCAAGACAATGTCAACTTCCTTCATATTCTCCTTCTTCATAGTATCGAAGAGGTTATCGAGAGTGACATGTTGAACATTTTCACGAGACTTTTGCAAAGCTTGTTGTGCTCTAGCTTCACCAACTGAACGTGCTGTCTTTTCATCCTTAAATTCAACTAATTTATCAGCTGATTCTGGAACGTCATTCAAACCAGTAATTTCAACTGGTTCAGATGGAGTAGCCTTTTTAACTTGACGACCACGATCGTTAGTCATAGTACGAACACGGCCAAAAGTATCACCAACAACAATTGGATCACCAACATTTAAAGTACCTTGTTGAATCAAAACGTCGGCTACTGGTCCACGACCACGTGATAAGCGAGCTTCAATTACAGTACCAATTGCCATTTCTGTTGGGTTAGCCTTAAGTTCCATCACATCAGCTTGAAGCAAGATCATTTGTAATAAATCATCAACATTTTGACCAGTCTTAGCTGAGATATTTATAAAGATGGTGTCACCACCGTAATCTTCAGGAATTAAATTATATTTCATCAATTCTTCAGTTACGTGTTGTGGGTTAGCACCTGGCTTATCCATCTTGTTAATTGCTACAATAATTGGAACATTGGCGCTCTTAGCGTGGTCAATAGCTTCAACAGTCTGTGGCATAACACCATCATCGGCTGCAACAACTAAGACAACAATATCAGTAATTTCAGCACCACGTGCACGCATGTTTGAGAAGGCTGCGTGTCCAGGAGTATCTAGGAAAGTAATCAAGCGGTCATCAAGACGAACTTGGTAAGCACCGATCTTCTGGGTAATACCACCAGCTTCATGAGCTGAAACATGGGTATGACGCAAACGGTCAAGCAAAGTAGTTTTACCATGGTCAACGTGCCCCATAATAGTAACTACAGGTGGACGCTTAACTTGATTCTTAGACTTCTTAGAAGCTTCCATTCTCTTGTCATAAAGAGTATCAATATCAGAAATATCTTCATGAACCTTTTGCTTAGCATTAATACCGTATTCAGCTGCTAATAATTCGATGGTATCCTTATCCAAAGATTGGTTTTGGTTAGTCATCACACCAAGCATGAATAATTTCTTAACAATTTCAGCTGGTTCACGGTGAATCAACTTACCAATGTCTTGAGCGTTCATACCTTCTTCATATATTAAAGTTTCTGGTAATGGACGTTCCTTACGCTTAGTAGGTTGCTTCTTTGGCTTTTGTTCTTGTTGACGTTTCTTATTCTTACGACGTTTTCTTTCTGAACGATCAGAATGTTCATTATGATTATTAAAGAATTGGTTCTTACCTTTACGTCCTGGCTTACCCATATTCTTACCGCGACCATTGCCACGTTTTTCATCTTTAGGAGGCTCAGGAATAGAAACCTTCACTGCAGGCTTATCATTTGTTGAAGGTTGATTCTTCTTCAAACGTGCTGGAGATGGTTTCAAAATCTTTGGACCAATAATTTTTTTCTCTACTGATTCTGACTTCTTAGTATTGTTTTCTTTGTTAGTTTTCTTCTTATTATTCACTGGTTGTTCTTTTTTCGGATGTCTCAATTGTTCGTGATATTCTTTTTTAGCTTTTTGTGCTTCTCGATTAAGCAGGCCTTCCTCTGCACGTTGCTTTTGCTTAAATTGTTGCAACAAAGCAGCTGCTTTTGGCTTACCTGAATTTGAGTTATGATCGCGATCATTTCTATTTTTGCGATTGCGATCATTATTATTTTGACGACGCTTATTGTTACGTCTTCTAGGCTTCTTTGAACCTGCATTATCTTCTTGTTTCTTTTCGTTCTTACGAATAGAAGAAACAGAGATCTTTATTTTATTGTTTTTCTCAGCGGGAGCGGAGTTTTGGAAACTACCTTTTAATTTTGCAACTTGTGCATCATCTATTGATGACATATGGTTCTTTATATCGAAGCCCAATTCCTTTGCTTTTTGGACTACAACTTTATTATCGACGCCCACTTCTTTTGCGACTTCATAAATTCTTTTCTTTGCCATCCAATCACACTCCTTCATTTATTTTTTTAATCAATGCCTTGGTAAAACCGACATCGGTTAATCCTAAAACTTTACGTTTTTTGCTGATAGCTTTGGAAATCTCATCAGCTGAAAATAAGTTTATTATAGGAACATTAACTTTTCTGGCAGCACGATCAACTTTTTCAGCGGTGTTGTCTTGAACGTCACACGCCATGATGACCGCGGTGATTTTTCCTTTGTTAAGCTTGGCAATCACAGTTTCTGTCCCAGTAATTAATTTACCAGCTCGCTGTGCTAAACCTAACAAATTAATCGCTTTTTGTCTATTTTGCAAACTTATTTATCACCAAACAATTCTTTTCTTGCTTTTTGATGATCAACATATGAATAAAGCTCGTCATAAAAACTATCTGGAACCTTAGCCCCTAAGCTACGATCTAAAATATGCTTTTCTTTAGCGGCTTTAATCTTGGTTGGATCAAGTGAAACATATGCGCCGCGTCCTGCTTTTTTGCCAGTAGGATCAACAGCAATATTCTTTTCTTTATCGATTACGACACGTACCAACTCTTTTTTAGGTTGCATAGTGTCGGTTAATAAATCCTTCCGCATTGGGATTTTTCTTTTTTTCAAAAAATCACCTATTCTTCAGTATTATCTTCGCTTGAACTTTCTTCTACCTGTGTAGCTGCTTTATCTGTATCAACTGAACTATCCTCATCAGATTCAGTATCAGCAGATTTGGCTGCAGTGTCTGACTCTTCATCAACAAATTCTACTTCAGATTCTGGACGAATATCAATCTTATAGCCTGTTAAGCGAGCAGCAAGACGTACATTTTGTCCCTTCTTACCAATAGCAAGTGACAATTGGTAATCTGGAACAATTACTAATGCACTCTTTTCTTCTTCATTATCACCAAATTGAACAGCAATTACTTCTGCTGGATTCAATGCATTAGCAATAAAGTCAGAAGGATCTTCTTCGTACTTAACGACATCAATATTTTCGCCACCAAGTTCATTAACAACATTTTGAACACGGGCACCCTTTTGACCTACACAAGTACCAACTGGATCAATGTTAGGGTCATTTGACTTAACAGCCATCTTAGTACGGTCGCCAGCTTCACGGGCAATTGATACAATTTCAACAGTTCCATCATAAATTTCAGGAACTTCTTGTTCAAATAATCGCTTGACAACATCAGGTGCAGTTCTTGAAACAACGATTTGTGCACCCTTAGAATCTGAGCCAACATGAGTTACAAGTACACGAATTTGATCTTGTGGGTTGTAAACTTCATTTGGCATTTGGTCACGTTGAGGCATCACAGCTTCAACATTGCCAATATTAACATATACAAAACGATTATCACGTCGTTCAACAGTACCTGTAACTAATTCATCTTCATATTGAGAATATTCGTCAATAATATGACTTCTTTCTGCTTCACGAAGACGTTGCATAATAACTTGCTTAGCAGTTTGAGCAGCAATTCGACCAAAGTTCTTTGGTGTAACTTCAAATCGAATTTCATCCCCAACTTCATAAGCACGATTAATTGCCAAGGCGTCTTTCAAACTAACTTCAAGACGGTCATCTTGTACTTCATCAACGACTGTCTTAACAGCCATTACCTTGAAGTTACCTCTTCTTTCATCGAAGTCAACTTCAACGTTTTGTGCTTGATTATAATTTTTCTTGTATGCAGCTACCAAAGCGGCCTTGATTGCATCAACAATAACATCTTGTTTAATGCCCTTGGTCTTTTCCAAGGTAGCAAACGCTTCTAGCATTTCTTTAGACATAAGTTTTTGATCAACCTTTCTAAAATTCAATTGCAAAACGAATCTTTGCAATTAACTTACGAGGGATAGTTAATTTCTTTCGTCTTGTTTTATCTTTTACTTCTAATACAATCTCATCATTATTATAGGATTTAAGCGTACCTTCATACACTTTTTTGTCCTCAATTTTTTGATAAAGACCAATATGAACATAATCATTCAGTGCTCTCTCCCAATCAGCTTCAGTCTTAATAGGGCGTTCAGCACCTGGAGATGATAACTCTAAAACATATGGATCAGGAAGCGGATCAGGATCAATTGTATCAAGTTTTTCAGAAACCAATTCACTTAAAGCCGCAATTTCATCGATATCGATACCATTGGGCTGACGATCAACATAAATTCGTAAATAGTTTTGACCTTTTTCCTTAACGTATTCCATATCAACTAACATGTCGCCATGCTCGTCAATAATTGTTTCGACAACTGGACGAACAAGATCTATAACTTTAGACAAAAAATTTCCTCCGTAATAAAAAGAGTGAGCATTACTGCTCACTCGAATTTACCTATTCGAACTCCTCTATTAGTATACCATGTTTTACATAACAATGTAATAATAACTCCTAGAAAAGTGATAATTGATTTTCATCGGGCATACCTTCCAGTACGCCATTGTCTTCGAAATAATTCATGATTGTTTGTGAAACTTTGCCGCGTTTTGCTAAATCTTCTTTAGATAAGAATTTCTTTTCAGCACGCGCAGCGACAATTTGCTTAGCCGCATTGTCACCTAAACCAGGAACCGCATTAAATGGTGCCAAAATAGTATGCTTATCTAAAATCTTGAAATCCGTAGCTTCTGATTGATCAATATCAACCATTTTAATTTTAATGCCGCGTTCAAGACATTCGTTAGCAATTTCCAAAACTGTCAATAAACTTTTATCTTTGGCTGAAGCATCGTTTCCTTTATCTTGAATTTCTTTCATTGCAGCTTTAACAGTGTTTTTACCATGACTCATTGCAACTAAATCAAATAAATCAGCACGCACTGAGAAATAAGCAGTGTAATAAATTTCTGGATAATATACTTTAAACCAGGCGATACGTAAAGCCATTAAAATATAAGCAGTGGCGTGAGCTTTAGGGAACATGTACTTAATCTTTAAACAAGAAGGAATATACCAATCAGGAATATTTTTATTCTTCTTCAAAATTGCCATATTTTCATCACTAATACCACGTCCGTGACGAACAGACTCCATAGTTGAAAAGGCAACTTCTGGTTTAACTCCCCAGTGAATCAAGTCCATCATAATGTTATCACGACAACCAATAACATCCTTTAATTTGCAAGTACCGTTATTGACTAAATCTTCTGCATTTCCTAACCATACATCGGTACCATGTGACAAACCAGAAATCTGCAATAATTCCGCAAAAGTTGTTGGTTTAGTTTCTTCAAGCATCCCTCTAACAAAACGTGTACCAAATTCTGGAACACCTAAAGTACCTGTTTCTGATTGGATTTGTTCTGGTGTTACTCTTAGAATTTTAGGACTTGAGAAAAGAGACATAACACCAGGATCATCCGGTGGAATAGTCAATGGATCAATTCCTGAAAGATCCTGCAAGTGACGAATCATGGTTGGATCATCGTGACCCAGAATATCGAACTTCAAAATATTATCGTGAATTGAGTGGAAGTCGTAGTGTGTAATTAACCATGCTGCATTAACATCATCAGCTGGATAAGATACAGGAGTAAAATCATAAATATCCATGTCATCAGGAACTACAACAATACCAGCAGGGTGCTGACCTGTAGTTCTTTTTACTCCACGAATACCACTAGCCAGGCGATCCAATTCCGCATTTCTAGCTTTCAAATCACGCTCTTCATCAAAGTGTTTTGCATAACCATATGCAGTCTTATCTGCAACTGTCGCAATAGTTCCGGCACGATAAGAATTATCTGGACCGAACATTACTCGAATAAAGTTATGCGCAACTGGTTGATAGTCTCCTGAGAAGTTCAAATCGATATCAGGAACTTTATCCCCATGGAAGCCTAGGAAAGTCGCAAACGGAATATCCTGTCCATCTTTAACTAAAGGCGTTCCACATTTTGGACAATTCTTATCAGGTAAGTCAAATCCAGAACCATATTCACCATTTTCAAAGAATTGCGAATATTTACACTTAGGACAACGATAATGTGGTGCAAGTGGATTAACTTCCGTAATTCCTGACATAGTAGCTACCAGACTGGAACCTACAGAACCACGAGAACCTACCAAGTAACCATCTTTATTTGACTTGGCCACCAGACGTTGAGAAATCAAGTAAATAACCGCATATCCATTAGAAATAATAGAATTTAATTCTAGATCAATTCTGTCTTTTACGATTTTAGGCAACGGCTTGCCATAAAGTTCATACGCCTTATCATAAGTTAACTTTTTCATTTCTTCATCAGCGTGTTCAATATGAGGTGGATATAATCCATCCTTAATTGGCTGAATCTCAGAAATTTCATCAGCAATCTTATTTGTATTATCAATAACGATTTCTTTGGCTACATCTTCACCTAAGAAACTAAATGCATCAAGCATTTCCTGAGTTGAATAAAAGTGCAAATCAGGTTGCGGTTTATTTCTATTTGGATTAGATCGTTGCGCTGAAATTAAAATAGTTCGGTAAATAGCATCATGTGGTTCAACATAGTGTGCATCTCCTGTTGCAACAACAGGCTTATTCAATTCTTTACCTAACTTATAAATATTCCCAATAATTTCTTCAAGTTGTGCTTCATCTTTAATTAATCCATCCTCGATTAATTGAGAATAATTTGCAGGAGGTTGTACTTCCAAAAAGTCATAAAACTTAGCTTTTTCTCTAGCCTCGTCATAACCTTTCTGCATCATTGCTACAAAGACATCACCTTGCCAACAACCTGAGCCATAAAACAGACCTTCATGCAAACGAGCTAAATCTGATTTAGGAGTACGCGGAATTCGATAAAAGTCTTTCGTACTTGCTATTGAAACTAGTTTGTATAAATTCTTTAATCCCTTTTGATCTTTAGCCAAAATCGTCATGTGAGATGGTCGAGCTCGCTTATAAACCTCACCATGTGCAGCATAACCATTTAAGTTATTCAAATTATCTTCATTATATTTTTTCTTAAATGCATCTAGCAGCTTATACATTAAGTAACCAGTTGCTTCCGCATCTTGATTAGCTCTATGGTGATGTTCCAAGGAAACATTATATTTTTTGGCTAATGAATCCAAAGTATGACGGTTCTGTTCAGGGTGAAGCAAACGAGAAACTTCTAGCGTATCGACAACTGGTTGTGTGATTTCACTAAGACCAGATCTTCTTAAAGCGGCATTAACAAAGCCGACATCAAATTGAACATTGTGTCCACATAAAGGACGATCACCATAAAAGTCTTGGAATTGCTTAATAACTACATCTTCATCATCAGCAGCACTAACCATCTCATCCGTAATTGAAGTTAAATTAATGGTTTGTTCACTCAAAGGATGGTGTGGGTTAATGAATTTATCAAAACGTTCAATAACTTCGCCGTTTTTCATCTTAACAGCACCAATTTCAATAATAGTGTCATAAACAGATGAAAGACCAGTAGTTTCAACGTCGAAAATAACAAATTCACGATCTTCATAAGTCATTGGAGCTGGATTGATAACCAATAATGCATGGTCATCTATCATATTCGCTTCAACACCATATAAGATTTTTGTGCCTGTAGCTTTACCTGTACTATAAGCTTCTGGGAAGGACTGAACATCACCATGATCTGTAATAGCGATAGCCTTCTGACCAAATTTTTTAGCAGTTTTAATAAAATCACTTGGTGCATTAGTTGCATCTAATTGACTCATATTAGTGTGCAAATGAAGTTCTACTCTCTTTTGCTCACCCTCATATTTTTCCGTTCGTCCGATATGTTCAACTGTTTCAAAGCTGCTAATGTTGAATACTACATCATGTACCCATTGATCATCGATTGCTGAACCTTGCATTTTAGCCCAAGTACCAGGCTTAATTGCAGCCATTTGCTCAATTTGTTCCTTATTTGAAGCAAATTTCTTAAACGCAATTGAATCACTATAGTCAGTAATTTCACCTGTAAAAATTACTGAACCGTTTTTCAATTCTCTACTTTCAATATTGAAAATATTACCTTCAATTACAACATTTCGAGTACCATCTTCAACATCTTGAATTTGCGTAATCGGAGCATTTTCATCTAGTTTTCGATTGCCATAACTAGTACGCTTGGTTTGGTACTGCTGCTTTGGTTTAGGCTTCGGCTTTTCCGGAGTATTGTTAAAAGCCTCCTGCATACTTTTTTCATGTTCATGCTGAAGCTCTTGCAAACTTTCTAAACTGTTTTGTAAATTAGTTTGATCGACTTCGGTTATAAATTTTAAATTAAAGAAACCAAAGTCACGCATCTCTTCAGCCAAATCATCTAAAGCCTTTTGTTCGATTAATCCATCAATTACATTGTTATCTACTGGAATAACCCAACGACCATTTTCTTTTTTAGGTTTTTGTCCAGCTAAAAATTCTCTAGCGACGGGAGATAAAGTATTTGAATTCTGTACCGCATAATGCCAGTAATCTGGCAAGTATTGGTCAGAACCATCACCTGTACCAACAAAAAATCTTACATTTACAAATGCTGAAAAAGTTTCTTCTATTGCTTTTCTTAATGCTACATAAGTGTCATATTTCAAAGGAGTATCAAAAAAAACATGGATATCCCACCTATGTTCTTTAGCGTAAACATCCACGTTTTCAACCTTTCCCTTTTGAAGAAGATCATTATCTTCAAAACTATCAGGGAAATGAACTTGTTTGAGCAATTTTAAGAAAAGATCATTTTTATTTGCCACAAAAATTATCCTAACTCTTGATTTACAAACTTATCTAATTCATCAATTGACATTTCGGTTGCCTTATCATCAGTAGGTCTCTTAACCTCAACGATACCATCAACAGCCTTCTTACCAACCGTAATTCTAATAGGTGCACCGACTAAATCTGCATCTGCGAACTTAACACCAGCACGTTCCTTACGGTCATCGTATAAAACATCATACTTTTCACTGAACTTCTTTTCAAGTTTTTCAGCTAATTCGGTTTGATCTTCTTTATTCATTTTCATTTGAACAATGTGAATTGCAAATGGTGCAATTTCTTTTGGCCAAGCAACACCGTGTTCAGTCAAGTGTTGTTCTACAGCTGCTGAAAGCATTCTGGTAACACCAATACCATATGAACCCATGATAACAGGCTTAGCCTTACCATTTTGATCCAAGAAATCAGCACCCATAGTCTTAGTGTAATAAGTTCCAAGCTTGAAAATATGACCAACTTCGATTGATGTTGTGAACTTAAGTGGCAAATGATCAACAGGATCTGGTTCGCCTTCGTTTGCTGTTCTAATGTCAGCAAATTCATCAACCTTAAAATCACGATCCAAGTTAGCATTTTCAAATTGGTAATCAGTTTCACCAGCGCCAACGACTACGTTGTAAAGATTCTTAACAGTTTCGTCTGCAATAATCTTGTCAGCCCAATCAGCATTAACAGGACCAACGCCGCCCTTTTCACTACCAGTAATTTCTTTCAAATCAGCAGTGTCTGCTTCATGAACTTCATCAGCGTCAAGAACATGTCCAAGTTTTACTTCATTGATTTGCTTATCGCCACGAATTAAAACCAAAACTTTTTGATCATCCGCAATATAAAGAATACTCTTAACAATTCTAGTTGCTGGAACATTCAAGAACTTAGCTAATTTTTCGATTGTATCACAATCTGGAGTTGCTACTTTAGTAAGTTCCTTGGCATCTTCTGGTTCTTGTTTAAAGGTATCAATACTCTTAGCCATTTCAAGGTTAGCAGCATATGTTCCCTTTTCATTAGTAGCAATAGTATCTTCACCAATAGCAGCTGGTGCTTGGAATTCAGTTGAGTTTTTACCACCCATTGTACCTGAGTCAGCAATTACTGGGTGTACAGTAACACCGGCACGCTTAAAGATTCGCTTATATGCACTCTTTTGATCATCAAATTGCTCATCTAATTGATCACGAGTTGCGGCAAAACTATAACCATCAAGCATGACAAATTCACGACCACGGAGTAAACCGAAACGAGGACGATTTTCATCACGGAATTTAGTTTGAATTTGGTACAAAGCTAATGGCATTTGCTTATAACTCTTAATGTTCTTAGCAATAATTTCAGTAAAAGTCTCTTCATGGGTAGGTCCAAGCAAACTTTCACGACCATGGCGATCCTTCAATTTGAACATTTCAGCACCGTACTTCTTGTAACGACCTGATTCTTGCCATAAAGTAGCTGGTAATAAATGAGGCATGATCATTTCAGGAACATTGATTTTTTCCATTTCATCTTCAATAATTCCTTCAGCCTTACGTAATACACGATAACCTAATGGAAGATAAGCATAAACACCAGCAGTAACCTGACGAATATATCCCCCTCTAATCATCAACTTGTGGCTTTCTGCCACAGCATCTGATGGAGCTTCCTTTAAAGTTGGCATAAAAAATTTTGATTGACGCATTACTTTCTCCTAAAGTAAAAACAAAACTAACTATTATTAATTATTTTATAAAATAGCGATAAATGTCATTGCCTGTAACTGCAATAATTAATACTAATAATAAACCAAAGCCAATTAATTCAACAATTGCCTCATGTTCTTCTGAAATTGGTTTACCACGAACTAATTCAATTAAGTTCAATAAAAGTTTACCACCATCTAAACCTGGAATTGGAATTAAATTAACAATTCCCAAATTAATTGAGATCATTGCTAAAAAGGCTAATACATATGTAAAGCCCATTTGTGAAACTTGCGAAGTTTGCGAGTAAATTCCTACAGGACCAGATAATTTATTAAGACTAAAATGTCTAAATAAGTTACCTACTGCATTAAAAATCAAACCGGTTGTAGAAACAGCTGTATCCCAACCTCTTTTTAATTTTACGCCAGCATTTTCATTACTTTTAGCAACAATACCTATTTGATAAATTTTTTGCTTCTGAATTCGATGAGCCTTTGGTTTAACTATTACAGTTTTAGTAGAGCCATCTTTACTTAATTCAAATTTAAGACTCTTACCTTTGCTTTGATTAACTTTTTCAGTTACCTGTTCAAAGCTATTAATCTTTTGACCATTAACCGCTACAATTCGATCACCCGGTTCAATTTTAGCAACCTGAGCAGGTGAACCATTCGTAGTAGATTGAATAGTAGTTGTGGCTGGACCTGGCACCGTAAATGTCCAGATTAAGAACACAACAAAACCTAATAAAATATTCATAAAAGGACCAGCAAAATTAGTTGCTAACTTTTGCCAGACCTTTGCTTCATTAAATTGAGTATCACGAGGTGCAATGATTAATTCGGTACCATTTTTTTCAATGATAGTTGCATCATGATTAACATGGTAAGTTACCGGTTTATTTTCATCGCCATTCTCATAGCCCTCAATTACTAAATTATCTACTAAATCTGCCTTAGTAACTTGAACGGGAATACCCTCTATTGGCATGTCAGATTCAGAAGCATCTATTCTAACCACTTCATTCTGATCATTTAACTGCAAAATTACAGTCATGCCCGGATCTAATTTGCTTTCATCATCAGATCCTGCTAATCGAACATAACCACCAAGTGGTAGCCACCTGATAGTATAAGTAGTAGGATTTCTTCTAATCTGAAATAACTTAGGTCCCATACCAATTGAGAATTCTCGCACAAGTATACCTGATTTTTTGGCTACAATAAAATGTCCAAATTCATGGACAAAAACTAATAAGCCAAAAACGATTAAAAAGATTAGTATACCTTTCAATAAAATTCTCCTAGTGAACAATACCTAAGATAGCAGCTACTACAGGTAAAACAAATAACATACTATCAAATCGGTCTAAAATACCACCATGTCCTGGTAAAATTTTACCAGAGTCTTTAACACCGTAGAAACGCTTATATGCTGACTCAACTAGGTCACCCATTTGACCTACGATTGAAAGGAAGAATGCCAAAATTACCATAGTTAATTCGGAAACTCCAAAAACAATGTTAAAGTGACTCAAAATTGCTAGGTAAATTGCACTACAAATCAATGCACAAATAACGGCACCAATTGATCCTTCCCAAGTTTTATTAGGGCTAATTACTGGCCATAACTTATGTTTACCAATCTTACGACCGATCATGTAAGCACCAATATCAGTTGACCAAACAACTACAAACACGTAACCCAATAAAGCTAAACCATTTTGCGGGTAAGCTCTAATGGCTGCCATGTAGTGGAAGCCAATCCCTATATAAAGTGATGCCAAGATGTAAACACCAACATCATCGAAAGTAGTCTTATTTTTAGAAAGTACTGTCCAGGTTAAGAACAGCATAACAATTCCAAAGAATACTCCGAATTTGGTTATATTAGGTGGGAATGCCTTAAAAAATGCATCCGGCACTGTCCATGTCAAAGTTGCAAGCAATGCTAGCAAGAAATCAAATGAGACCAAAATCTGTTTTTTCATTAAAAAGATCTCACTAATGCCGACTGCAGCAAATAATACAGTCAACCAATCCATCCAAAGGCCACCTGCAAGCACAATTGGAATAAATAAAATCAAGGCAATAACTGCCGTAATTACACGTTGTTTCATATTTAACTATCCGATTCGTCTACCTTACCAAAGCGCCGATTACGGTGCTTAAAATCATTTACAAATTTTCTTAAATCATCTTCATCAAAATCTGGCCAATTTTTATCACTAAAAGCCAACTCTGAATAAGCTAATTGCCACAATAAGAAATTAGATATTCTTTGTTCTCCTGATGTCCTAATTAACAGGTCAGGATCTTGATACTTGCCAAAATTTTTGGTCATCAAGTGCTGGGAGATCATTTTCTCGGTAATGTCTTCACTTTTTAGTGCACCAGCTTCAATCATGCCACCTAATTCTTTCATTGCAGTCGTTATTTCTCTTCTAGAGCCATAATTAAAAGCAAAATTAAGAATTAAGCCAGTATTATGAGCAGTTTCTGACATTGCTCGTTGTACTATTTTATAAGTCTTTTCTGGCAATTCGTCTAAGTAACCCATAATGTTTACTTTAACGTTATTTTCCATCAAAGTAGGCATGTATTTGTCGAAAAAGCGCACGGGAAGATTCATTAAATAAGCTACTTCTTCTTTAGGTCTAGCCCAGTTTTCAGTAGAAAAAGCATATAAAGTTAGCACTTTAATTCCTAACTTATTAGCTGCTAGGGTAATTCGCTCAACATTATCCATGCCTTCACGATGTCCTACGAAACGAGGCTTGTGCCTTTTCTTAGCCCAGCGTCCATTACCATCCATGATAATGGCTAAATGATTTAATTCATTATCCGTCTTGCTCATGCTTAACCTTGAGTAATTTCCTTACGCTTTTCATCAGCAAGTTGATCAATCTTTTTAGTAGAATCATCAGTTACCTTTTGAACTTGCTTTTCTAAATTGCGTTGTTCATCTTCAGTAATATTGCCGTCTTTTTGTTCTTTCTTCAAAGCGTCCATAGCTTCGCGACGAACATTTCTAACGGCGATTTTAGCATCCTCAGCGTATTTTCCAACTTCTTTGGCGATTTCTTCTCTTCTTTCACCAGTAAGTTGAGGAATAACTAATCTAATAACCTTACCATCATTGGCTGGAGTTAAGCCTAAATTAGAAGCTAAAAGAGCATGTTCAATATCATCCAAACTATTTTGATCATATGGAGTAATAAGCAAAACACGTGGTTCTGGAATAGTAATACTTGACATTTGAGTCAATGGAGTAGGTGCACCATAATATTCAACTTGAACATTGTCAAGAAGAGCAGCATTGGCTACACCGGCACGAATTGAAGCTAATCTCTTTTGATAAACCTTAATAGATTTATCCATGTTATCTTGTGCTTTTTTAATAGTTTCGTTATTCATTATTTGTCACCTCTAATAACAGTACCAATATTTTCACCCATAACAACCTTCTTAATGTTGCCTGGAGTATTAACGTTAAATACAATTAATGGAATTTCAGTATCCATTGAAAGTGAACTTGCAGTTCTATCCATAACCTTCAAGTCTTTTGAAATCAAATCAAGTTGAGTTAATTCAGTAAACTTAGTAGCTGTTGGATCAGTCTTAGGATCAGCTGAGTAAACACCATCTACACCATTCTTGGCCATCAAAATTACATCAGCGCCAATTTCAGCAGCACGAAGAGCAGCAGTAGTATCAGTTGAGAAGTATGGGTTACCTGTACCACCACCAAAAATAACTACGCGCCCCTTTTCAAGATGACGGAGTGCTCTTCTTCTAATATAAGGTTCAGCAATTTGTCTCATTTCAATTGAAGTTTGCATTCTAGTAGGAACACCAACTTTTTCAAGACCATCTTGTAATGCTAATCCATTCATAATGGTAGCAAGCATACCCATGTAATCGGCTTGTGCACGTTCCATGCCTAACTTAGCACCGGTTTCACCGCGCCACATATTACCGCCACCACATACGATGCCGATTTCAACACCTAAATCATGAACAGATTTAATTTCTTTAGCTAAATGACCAATTACAGTTGGATTAATTCCATTTCCCTTATCACCTGCTAAAGCTTCACCTGATATTTTTAAAATGATACGTTTATATTTAACTTGACTCATAGTGACCTCCTCTAATAGCTTTAATTATTCTACCATATCTAACTCAACAATGTCTTGATAGTAAAAACAATCATAATAAAAAATAAAAAGGAGAAGCACTTAATGTACTCCTCCTTTCTATCATAATGTAATTTTTAAATTACTTCATTTGTTCGCGAACTTCAGCAGCAAAGTCTTCTTGCTTCTTTTCGATACCTTCACCAACTTCGAAACGTTGGAAAGCAACTAACTTAGCGCCTTTATCCTTCAAGAATTCGCCAACAGTCTTGCTATCATCCATGATGTAGTCTTGTGATAAGACTGCAAATTGCTTATCTACTTGAGTGTTATCATCGATAAAGCGTTGCATCTTACCAGGGATAATTCTGTCCCAGATCTTTTCTGGCTTGCCTTCTTCTTTAAGTTCAGCCTTAATGTCTTCCTTAGCCTTAGCTAAAACATCATCAGTTAATTGCTTTTCTGAACCATAAACAAGGTGTGGCAATGGCTTCTTGTGTACCAATGCACGACTTTCATTGTCTTGATCAATCTTGTGGTTCATTACAGCTAATTGATCAGTAATAAATTGATCATCTAATTCGTCAGGTGAGATAACCTTTGGCTTCATAGCTGCAATGTGCATTGCCAAGTGCTTAGCAGTAGCTGCATCGGCACCTTCTAAAACGGTAATAACACCGATTTGGCCACCATTGTGTTGGTAAGCACCAAATTCTTGATCATCATTCTTCTTTTCCAAAGCGAAGCGACGTAAAACAATCTTTTCACCAATGGTAGCAGTTGCATTAACGAATGCTTGATCTAAAGTTGAACCATCGTCCATCTTTAATTCCTTAGCTGCTTCCATATCAGCAGGTTGACCTTCAGCAATGGTCTTAGTTGCGTCCTTTACTAAGTTAACAAACTTATCATTTGAAGAAACAAAGTCAGTTTCTGAGTTAACTTCGGTGATAGCTGCTACATTACCATTAACGTAAACACCAGTCAAGCCTTCAGCTGCAACACGGTCAGCCTTCTTAGCAGCCTTAGCCATACCCTTATCACGAAGATATTGGATAGCCTTGTCCATGTCACCTTCAACTTCTACCAATGCCTTCTTAGCGTCCATAACGCCAGCACCAGTACGTTCACGTAATTCTTTAACTAATTTTGCAGTAATTTGTGCCATTAATAGATCCTCCTACGGAACTAACAGTAAAAACTAGTCTTCTGGATTTTCTTCAGCGCTAACGATTTCTTCTGAACCATCAGCATTTTCCTTAAAGTCAACCTCAACAGATTCGTCATCTTGACCTTGCTTACCTTCAACGATAGCGTCAGCCATAGCACCAGCGATTAAGCGGATAGCACGAATAGCGTCATCGTTTGATGGGATAACTACGTCAATTGGATCTGGATCAGTGTTAGTGTCCACCATAGCTACAACTGGGATACCCAAAATGTTTGCTTCGTGAACAGCGATCTTTTCCTTCTTAGGGTCTACTACAAACAATACATCTGGGATTCTTGGCATATCTTCGATACCACCTAAGAATCTTTCAAGCTTGTCCATTTCCTTAGTTAAAAGTGCAACTTCCTTCTTTGGAAGAACATCAAAGGTACCGTCTTGTGACATTTCCTTTAATTGCTTTAATCTCTTAACACGGCTTTGGATAGTAGTCCAGTTAGTCAAAGTACCACCTAACCAACGTTGGTTTACGTAGTATTGACCTGCACGAGTTGCTTCTTCAGCAATTGAGTCTTGAGCTTGCTTCTTAGTACCTACAAATAAGAATACGCCACCGTCTTCGGCAACAGCCTTCATAAAGTTGTAAGCATCATCTAACATCTTGATAGTCTTTTGCAAGTCAATGATGTAGATACCATTTCTTTGAGTAAAAATGTAAGGAGCCATCTTTGGGTTCCATCTTCTAGTTTGGTGACCAAAGTGGACACCAGCTTCAAGCAATTGCTTCATTGTAACAACGTCTGCCATATTTATATTCCTCCTATGGTTTTATATCCTCTCAAGCGTTCATTTCATCATCAAACCACTACCTAGGGCACCACGATGATGATCGCTCTTGATGTGTTTTAAAAATTATATGCTAACACAGCATACTCGCCTATTTTACAAAAAATAATTTTATTTTTCAAGCTAAAAATTAATATTATGCTCTCTTAAAAAATTTTCTTTCCAAGCGCGTGAATGGTGCTTAAACCAATACTCTCTTTTTAAAGCTAATCTTTTATCGTCAAATTGCTCATGGTAAATCATACGAACTGGTCGCCTAGATTTGGTGTATTTAGCGCCTTTGCCAGAATTATGCATTTTCAGGCGATGATCTAAATCATTAGTAAAGCCACCATAAAAACTACCATCATTACAAAGCAAAACGTAAAAATAGTATTTACCTCGGGCGTCATGTTTAGCTTTATCTTCAGGGGTCTCTCGAACTATTCTTTGAATTAATGGCTTAAATTCATCATTTTTGTCATGAACTTCGATTGCATCCCTAAGTTCAGTTCCATCTGTCCCAGTGTGCTTTACGGCTTCAACGATAATTAAATTTGCATCATCTCCGCGGTGAGACACAAATGGTTGCACTAATTTTACACTCAAATCATGCTTCATGCAGTAGTAACAAATCTCGCCTAATCGCTCAGGTCGATGCACCATAAACATCTTCCCCTTCATTTTTAATAAGCCACTGGCAACTTCAATAATTTGCTCTAAATTAATTAACAATTCATGACGAGCAATTGCTTTTTTTCTATCTGGGTTTACCTCATGCCCTTCAGGGGCCTTAAAGTAAGGTGGGTTAACTGTTACTACATCGTAGCTATCCTTACGCAAAAATTTTGCGGCATTCAGTACATTATCCTTATACACTGCTATACGATTTTCCATTTGATTAAGTTCAATAGAACGCTTAGCTTGCGAATATATTTCGTCTTGAATCTCAATTGCATCATAGTGCGCACGATTGAAGTAAGCCATATAAATCGTTGCAGCACAATTTCCCGCACATAAATCTGCTACTTTATCGCGATCACGAATTTGATTCTTAGCCCAATAAGCCAAAAGCAATGTATCCATAGAAAAGCTAAAGGCAGTTTTATCTTGGATAATCCGCAAATCATCACTGTACATATAATCAATTCGTTCATTATCTTTAAGTTCTACCATAAAAATATTTGCCTTTCTTGTCTATCTATTTTTATAATATTACAACAATTGGAGGAACAAAAAGATGTTTTATAAAATAATTCGTCCGATTGCCCGCTTTATCGTATGGGTACTAAATGGACACTTACATATTCATCACAAGAATCGTTTACCTAAAGGTAACTATATCTTAGTTGCACCTCACCGTACCTGGTGGGAACCTATCTTGTTTGCCTTAGGTGCTAGTCCAATGGAATTTATGTTCATGGCTAAAATCGAACTATTTAAAAATCCAATTTTGCGCTTTATTCTTAATCATGCTCATGCTTTTCCAGTTGATCGAAAAAATCCCGGACCATCGGCTTTAAAAATTCCAGTTAAAGGTCTTAGAAAAGGAAAACTCTCATTGATTATTTTTCCTTCAGGAACCCGTCATTCAGCTGAATTAAAAGGTGGCGTACTTTTAATTTCTAAAATGTCCAAAAAGCCAATGGTACCCGTCGTTTATCAAGGTCCATTAACTTTTAAAGGACTGCTTAAGCGCAAACCCCTAGAAGTTAACTTTGGTGATTCAATTACAATTGATCGTAAAACTAAATTAACTCATGAAAATGAACAAATTTTATTCAAGCAACTTGAAGATGCCTGGAATAGCTTGGATAAAGAATTAGACCCTAATTTCCATTATGTTGCCAAATAAAACAGCTATTAGCTGTTTTTTATTTTGCTCTCATCCCATTAGCAAATAAAAAGAAAGAAGTGTTAAAATACTTTTAGGTTTTAAATATTGGAGGAAAAAGCAATTGTTAGAAAAAACTTTTTATAAAACGATGCTTAGCAAGTCCTTCCCTTTTACCGTTAAAGTAACCTACTGGGACGGTAAAAGCGAAGTCTACGGTAATGGTACTCCTGAAATCGAAATTGTCTTTAACGAAAAAATCCCTATGGGCGACATTACTAGAAATGCTTCACTCGCACTTGGTGAAGGATACATGGATAAGAAAATTGAAATCCATGGGGATATTCAAAAATTAATTTTTGGTGCTTACGAAAGTGCCGACAGTTTCATGCGTTCCTCAAAGTTCCGCAAATTTTTACCAAAGCAAAAGCACACTGAAAAGCAAAGTGAAGAAGACGTACAAAGCCACTACGATATCGGTAACGACTTCTACAAGTTATGGCTTGATCCTACTATGACTTACTCTTGTGCTTACTTTGAAGATGGTAATGAAAATGATCTTGAACAAGCTCAAATTGCTAAAGTTCACCACATTTTAAACAAATTAAACCCACAAAAAGGCAAGACTTTACTCGACATCGGTTGTGGCTGGGGTACATTGATGCTCACTGCTGCTAAGGAATATGGTCTTAAGGTTACCGGCGTTACATTGAGTGAAGAACAATACAAATTAGTACAAAAGCGTATCTACGATGAAAACTTGCAAGATGTAGCTGAAGTTAGACTTGAAGACTACCGTGAACTTGGTGATCAAACCTGGGATTACGTAACTTCAGTTGGTATGTTTGAACACGTTGGTTCAGAAAACTTACCTAAATACTTCCAAGATGTTTACAAGTACTTAAACAAAGATGGTATTGCTTTGATCCACGGTATTACTCGTCAACAAGGCGGTGCTACTAACGCTTGGATCAACAAATACATCTTCCCAGGTGGTTACATTCCAGGTTTGCAAGAAATTGTCGGCGACATCGTTGACAGTGGCTTGCAAATCACTGATATGGAAGCTCTTCGTCGTCACTACCAAAGAACTCTTGAAATTTGGGACAAGAACTTCAACGCTGTTCGCGATCAAGTTGAAGATAAAATGGGTGAACGTTTCACTCGTATGTGGGACATGTACTTAAATGCTTGTGCTGCTTCATTTGAATCAGGCAATATCGATGTCATCCAATACTTGCTTACCAAGGGCCCTTCTGGCAAGAACTTACCAATGACTAGAAATTACATGCTTAAGTAATTAAAACAGAAAAGTAAGCGTCAAAAACTGAAGTATCTTAAAACCCCATCCAGTTCATGCTAAGATGGGGTTTTTTATATATTCAAATACACGTTGTGCTAGTTAAATCGTTCTAGACAATATGCCATATTATAAGCTAAAATGGCAACTTCGAGTCTCTCTTGAAAACCTGCTAAACTTCTAGCTCGATTATTTTCAGCGTTGTAGTAAGACAAAAGCGAAAAATCACTCTCGATGGTCCTTCTGAGTGCCATTAAATAGTGCTTATTGTGCTTTTGAGCATTCTTCATATTTTTACGATATGGTGTCCAAAGCGTATAACCCATTTGCTCTAAGCGTTGATGCAGGTTTTTGCCCAAATATCCTTCATCGCCCAAAAGGTAACGATTGTCAGGAGGAGCATTAGTAATCAGTTCTACTGTTTCCTTAGCATCATGAACTGAGGCCTTGGTTACGATATAATCTAGCAAGTAGCCGTCGTCGCTAACAATAGCGTGAACCTTAAAACCATAATAATAGATTTTTTGGTTGCCTTATAGCCAATATCGGCATAGCCGCGAAAGATCTTTACTCGACGATTGCGAATTGGCTGACAGACTGGCACAGGAAAGCTATCAATAATCAAAATGTCGCCTGACAGATCTACTTCCTCATTAAGGCCATGTCGAATTAAATAGATCAATGGCAAAAGCATGCGTGCTCTGCGATTAAAGCGAGAGTGAGATAAATTAACAAGCTTTTCACAAAATCTTCTTTGAGATTCAACGCTCAATGAAGCCTGCCAAATAAGCAAGGCCAGAATAGAACTGTCAGATATTTTACATCGATTGATATTCCGTCTTTGCTTTAATGCATCTGGGGCATAAAGTTTGTACAAACAGCAACAAATTATATTTAAACGACTAAAACTAACTTGTGTTAGGATGAGAAAAACGCTTAAGCTTAGGGTAGTTCAATCAGATCAGACTCTTTTCTATTAATATGTTTACAAGTCGAGTCTAACAAGATTGGACTTTTTTTGTTAACTAAAACAATTTAACTAGCACCAAGCGTATAATAATAGTAAATAAAATATTGATATTTTCAAGGGAGGAATATCCATGAAACTCATTAAATCAATCAGCTTAGCTGCTGCCGCATTATCTTTAACATCACCAGCTATTGCACTTGTAAATCCATCAACCACTACTGCTCAAGCTGCTACTAAAAAGTCAACTGGCACAATTACTGTTGGCAATAACAATAGTAGTGTAATCGGTGTCTACAATGCTGCTGGCAAACAAAAGAATCAAAAGATTAAGAACGGCACTACTTTTAAATACTACGGTGCTCCTAAGTTAATCAACTATGAATATACTTATAAGATCGCTAAAAACAAGTACGTTCCGACTTCCGCAATTTCAACATTAAACGGCAAGAGCGTCTTATATATTGCTAATAATTCATATGTTTACGACAAAAATGGTAAGCACGTAACTAAGAACTCTAAGCGTGTCTTATTGCGTAGATCTCAAATTGTAAACTACACCGGCTCGATTAAAACAGCTGCTAGTGATGCATACCGTTTCTTAGTAAATGATGGCAAAAAGATGGCTTTATCAACTAAGACTATTAAGGGCCACCAATATTACAGCATCGGTAAAAACGCATATATCCGCGTATCTAATGTAAGTTACGTAAATAATGAACCATTATATGCTGCATACCAAACTGTAACTTTAGATAAGCATAGCAATGAATCTAAAGTCCCTGTTTACGATGCCGAAGGTAAAACAGTTAGCCAAGAATTAACTGCTGGTAGCAAAGTTAGTGTTGACCGCACTAAGACTATTAAAAATGGCGACCAAACTTTGATTTTATACGGCATTAAGGGTCAAAAGTCATACATTGATATGAACGACATTGCAACTATGCCAAACTTGGCTGTTGCACCAGAAGAATAAAATTCAAATAATTAATTTAAATTTAAGGCTAGTTGAATTTGATGCGAACGCCAAATTTGGGACATATTTTAGATCACTCTATTTTAAAACCATATTTCAATATTTTATCGGAGTATGGTTTTTCTACTGTCTTGATACTATCATAATTGTAGTAATAAGATGTACGCTTGGTGCTAATTAAAGCTTGTCCATCAATACACCATTATATGTTAATATTGTCATTTCTAAGCAGTTTGAAATCCTACTAAAATGCGTGTTCTATTTTCCGCATTATAATAAGCTAAAAGTGAAAAAATACTTTCATTTATCTTTCCTAATTTTCATCAACTTACGATCGTTATGTTCCTTAGCACTTTGCATATTCTGCTATATAGAGTTCAGGGATCTGACTTATCTCTATTATGTTTTAGGTATCCTAAGATCTAATCTTTTTAATTTTATTTATATTTTTTAACAAAAATAAAAAAAACGATTTGCTTTTTTAATAATCATATAATAAAATTAAAATATAATTTAATAAAATTTCTTTGGAGGTACGCTTTATCATGACTAAAGCAAGAAAATATTTTGGTGCATTAGCACTTATTTCTGGAGCAACTTTAAGTTTAGTTGCATGTGGTAATAACAAACATACAAACAGTAGTAATGCAAATAAAACTAATCATAAGTTTAGCGAAACTGTTCCCGTAAAAAGTATTAAAAAAGGGGGAACTTTAACCTATGCTCTTGAAACAGACAGTCCATTCACTGGTATTTTCTTACCAGAATTATCAGATACTACAATTGATGGTGAGGTACAAAGCCCAGGTCTAGAAACTTTATTTTCAACAGATGATCAATATAAGATCAATAATAAAGGAGCTGCTACTTTTAAACTAAATCGGAAAGCTAAGACTATCACAATCGAAGTGAAAAAAGGAGTTAAGTGGTCAGATGGTAAGCAAGTGAATGCTAAAGACGTTGAATTTGCTTATGAAATTATTGCAAATAAAGACTCTAAATCACAAAGATATACTGAATCTTTAGCTGATATTGTTGGCTTAGCTGAATATCATGAAGGCAAAAGCAAGAAAATTTCTGGAATTGAAATGCCTGATGGTGAAAATGGACGCAAAGTCGTACTCCATTTCAAGCAAATGAAGCCTGGTATGCTTCAATCAGGTAATGGATATTTCTGGGAATATGCTGAGCCCTATCATTACTTAAAGGATGTACCTTTTTCAAAGCTTTTATCTAGTGACAAGGTCAGAAAATCCCCACTATTTTTTGGACCATTCCGTGTATCTAATATTGTTCGTGGTCAATCTGTTTCTTGGGAGCGTAATCCTTATTACTGGCGTGGTACACCAAACTTTGAAAAAGTAACTGCATCTGTTGTCAGCTCCAGTTCTGCTACCCAAGCCATTAAAAATCATAAATTTGATATTGCTGATGTGGTTAATACACAATGGGATCAAACTAAGAATGCAACTGATACTAACTTTATTGGTGAAGTTCCACTTAATTATAACTACTTAGCTTTTAAAGTTGGTAAATGGGATAAGAAGCTAGGAAAGAATGTTGAAAATAAGAATGCCAAGATGAATAATCCAGCATTACGTAAAGCAATGGCCTATGCAATGAATATTGATGCTGTTGCTAAACGCTATTACCAAGGATTAGCATTCCGTGTTAATACTTTGATTCCAGAACAATTTGGTGACTTTTCCGATAGTTCAATTAAAGGTTACCCATATAACTTGAAGAAAGCCAACGAATTACTAGATAAAGCCGGATATAAAAAGAAAGGCGAATTCAGAGTTCAACCTAACGGAAAGAAGCTTACTATTAATTTAGCTGTTAGAAACAATGCTACTACCGCAGAGCCCGTATGGCGTAATTATATCCAACAATGGAAGAAAATCGGTTTGAACGTTAAGTTTGTTGGCGGTCGTCCAATGGAATTTAACAATTGGGTACAAGCAGTTCAATCTGATGATCCAAAAATTGATGTCTTTGAAGGTGGCTGGCAACTTTCAAGTGAACCTTCTCCTAATGATCTTTATAGTGCTGCTGCACCATATAATATGGCACGTTTTGTTTCCCCTGTACAAAGTAAGCTTTTAGCTGATATTGACTCAGAAAAAGCTTTCAACCATAAGTATCGTGTTGACGCATTCAGAAAATGGCAAAAATGGATGTACAATGAGGCCTATGTTGTACCTACCACTAATTCATATTCAATAACCGCTGTTAATAAAAAAGTAACTGGATGGTCAGTTAAACCAAGCGCAACTAACTGGTTTAGTGCAGGGTTTGTAAAATAAACATTACCTAACTGTCTTGCCTAATAAATATCTTTTCTAAAATTTACTTTAATTAATCTAAAAAAATGCTACTAAATCTGACTGATTTGGTAGCATTTTTCTTGTGTATCACTAATAGTGACGTTATTAATGAAGGAATTGACCATCAATTTTTTCGTGTGCGCGTATAGATGTCTAGTCGGGCCAAATGATGGATAAACCTGCAGCACAGACAAAGACCTGAAGGAAAGCGTAAAACTAAAGCAGAAGCTATGAAACAATGACACACCCGCGAACAGAGTTCGCAAGTTTCAGAAATAATTAATGTCTCGTTCAGATAATTTAGACATAACAAAAGCCTCGAAATTACAGTCCAAATTTCAGGTGCTTACGTAAATTGTGATAGAGCTTTTTGCCATAAAAAATAGCGAACCACTACAGATTCGCTATTTTCTCTAAATTTACGACTTATGCATCAATATCTGGAGCTTGACCAAGTTCAGCCGTTAACATCCAAAGCCGCTTTTCAAGATCTGTATGGAAACCAGTCAAAATATCATTAGTAGAGTAATCTCCTTCTTTATCAGAAGCTTCAAGCGCTTCTTCATAGAGCTTATCTAAATAACGATAGCCTGAAATGATCTTTTCAAGTCTTTGTGTATTAGTGAAGTCCCAACTCCCCTTTTCACCAGGAATTTTATTTAATTGAACAACTTCCCTTAAAGTGGCAACAGGTGAACCATCGATGGTAATTAGTCTTTCTGCAAGACCATCAATCTGATCATCTAGTTCATCCATTAAGTCATCAAGATATGGGTGCAACTTCAAGAATTGACTGCCGCGCATATACCAATGGTGACGGCGAACAATCATATGCATATGCAATAAATTAATGACTAATTCATTTAACTTTTCTTTTGTTTCTGGATACTTCATATTGAGACCTACTTTCATTAAATTAAAATTTAGCCCAGCCTAAGGTATGTTGGGCCGCCAAGTTAAGTATACTCCATTGACGGTCAAAACTTGGTGAGAAGAAGAAATCTTGTTCTGCAAAATCTTCTAAAGTAAGTCTATGGCTAATAGCTAAACTAAGGACATTTCCTTGACCTGTTAAATCATAAGTAGACATTCCAGCCCCACCTAAAATTTGGTGGTTAAGCTTATCAAAGGTCAATGCTACATAACCTAATGGGTTATCTTCATCTTATTCACTTAGGCCAATATAGATTCTTGTTATTTTTACCAGATTGTAATTCTATCTTCTGGATCAAGCCACATACCATCTGTCTTCTTAACGCCAAATGCATCATAGAATTCATTTTGGCATTGAACCGGAATATTTACTCTAGTTGGTTGTGGCGCATGAACATCGGTTTGAACTTCAGTCTTAATTGCCTCTGGACGTTGTTTCTCCATCCAGCTTCTAGCGTAGTTTTCAAACAAATCCTTCAAATCTGCACCATCATTTTTGCCTGCTTGAACGGCGCAAGCTAAACCAGCAAGGTCAGCAATATTTTCAGAAACAACTTGCTTACCATTAATCTTAGCTGGACCATATTGCAAACCATCGAAAATGTCGATCATTTGGCCCACACGCTTGTTAAATTCGGCAAAGTCTTGCTTGGTCCACCAGTTGTTCATATTACCATTTTCATCAAATTTGGCACCGTTGTTGTCAAAGGCGTGAGAAACTTCGTGACCAATAGTAGCACCAATACCACCGTAGTTGGCACCTCTTGATTGGTTAATATCATAGAATGGCTTTTGCAAAATTCCAGCTGGGAAAGTTAAATCGTTTCTTTGTGGATCGTAGCAAGCATTGTTCAAGTTACCTGGCATAAGCCATACAGATCGATCAACCCGCTTAGTTAATTTATCCAGTTCGTACTTGGTACGTACTTTATCCATAGCAGCTTCATTTTCATATAAGCTCTTTTCAGGATCTACTTGTAACAAATCAAAAATCTTTTCAATTTTTTCTGGATAACCAATCTTAAGAACCAAAGCATTTAATTTAACAATTGCTTTCTTCTTAGTTTCATCAGAAAGCCAAGTATTATGGTTGATTCTTTCTTCATAAACCTTAAGCATGTTGTGAATCATATCTTCAACGTCATGTTTAGCCTTTTCGCCAAAGTACTTCTTACCATAGAAAATACCAACTACTTCATCAAAGGCACTGTTGGCAATACGATAGGCTTGCTTAATTTGTGATGGCATTTCTGGTGCGCCAGTAATTGCTTGGTTAAATGGAAAGGCTGCTTCTCTAAACTTTTGTGACAAGTACTTAGCTACGCTATTAATGTATTTAACTAGCATCCAGCCTTTGATTTCGTCAAAGTTTTCAGCGTTGATTAATTCTTCTGCATGGTCAAGGAAGCGTGGTTCCATCACAATTACACGCTTTTGTTTTTCAGGTAAAAGTTCATCTAAGAATTTTGTCATATCGAATGACTTAAACTTAGCAATAAATTTGTCATATGAAACTGGGTTATAAATAGCAGCATCGTCGGCCCACTCTTCAGTAGACTTAACAACCTTGGCAACTTTTGCATCAAAAGCCAATGCATTATCAACGTATACTCTTGCTTCGGTCTTGCCAATACCTGCCATCATTAGCAAGTTAATGCTTTGATCTTGCAAAATGTCTAATAGCTTCTTAGCATCTTCTGTCTTATAAGTTGTTGTATCTGGCAAGAAGGTACTTGGACCACCGAAGTATAAGACATTGACATCGGTATTCTTCATATCGGCATCGACGCCATAAACGAATGGTAAAATATATGGACCCATGTATAAATCATTTGCTTTTTTACCCAAGTCGGCAAAATCAGTTAATGATAATAACTTTTGCAAGTCATTTTGAATAGGGTTTGCTTCTTCTGCATCCCTCTTCTCAAAATTCTTAGCAATCTTATACAAAGCAATTGCCTTATCCAATTCCTTGATATCAGGCATCTTTTCCTTGCCTGCAGCAATATCGGCAAAGTCCTTCATCATTCTATTTTCAATCTTAATGTCAAGTTCTGAGTTGACACCAGTTGAAGTACGGTCAGCAGGGATTTCAGCTTTAGAAAGCCAATTTGAATTAACAGCCAAATATAAATTATCTTGTGGCTTAGCATTAACATCTGGTTCTGCAACATCGCCCGCACCACCGCGAACAGCGTAAAATCTTCTCATTTTTCCTCCTATGAATATTAATAATTATTTCATTCTTTTTAATCATTATAACAAAAAGACGTTTGCAATCATGGAAAACGTCTTTTATTAACTACTCTTTATTTTCATTGTTCTGCAGAGTATACAAATTGTAGTAGTAACCCTTCTTAGCAAGAAGCTGTTCATGGTTACCACGTTCAATGATTCTCCCCTTGTCTAACACGATAATTTGATCCGCATCGGCAATTGTAGACAAACGGTGAGCAATCGCTAAAGTTGTTCTACCTTTACGTAAACGTTTAAGTCCCTGTTGGATCATAGTTTCAGTTTCGGTATCAACGTTAGCTGTGGCTTCGTCCAATACCAAAACTTTAGGGTCTGTAACCAATGTTCTAGCAAAAGAAATTAATTGACGCTGACCTTGACTTAATTCTTCGCCGCCTTCAATTACCTTTGCGTGATATTTACCTGGCATCTTTTCAATAAATTGATCTGCTTGAACTGCCTTAGCTGCGTCTTTAATTTGTTCATCGGTAATATTCTTATTATATAAACGAATATTAGAAGAAATATCACCATAAAACATGAATGGTTCCTGCAAAACAAGCCCCAGCTTTTTACGCAATTCTTCTTTAGGGTATTTTCTGATATCTATATCATCAATTAAGATCTCGCCCTTACCAAATTCATAAAAGCGCATCATTACATTGATAATCGAGCTTTTACCAGAGCCAGTATGACCCACAATACCTAAAGTTTCACCTGAATTTACTACGAATGAAATATCATGCAAGATTTCATTTTTACCGTCATAAGAAAAACTAACATGCTTAAATTCAATCTTACCGCGGCTAATAGTAAGCCCTTCTTGTGCATCTTGCTTTGGCTCATATTGTTCATCATCTAAAATCGCAAAGATTCTCTTACCGGCTACGATACCATCTTGGAAGAATGTCATCTGGTCCATCATAGTTGAAATTGGATTAAACAATTGTGATAAGTATTGTGAGAAAGCATATACCACACCAGCTGGCACAAATGTTGCCTGCAATGGAAAACCGAAATACATCAACGTTACGGCTAAAGCCAATGAATAAAGCAAACTAGTCAAAGGCGAAAGCAGCAATGAGTTAATACGGATCATGTTGAAACGCGTATTCATCAACCCACCATTTTCACCCTCAAATTGGTTGGTCATTCTCTTTTCTTGGTTAAACTGCTGAATAATCGAGACGCCCTCAATTGACTCATTCAAGTTAGCGTTAATTCTACTCAACCGTTCACGATAGTTACGATAAAGCCGCGAACTCTTTTGCGAATAGAGCCAAATAACAAAGAGCAAAATTGGCACAAACGCTAAAACAATCCAGCCCGCAATCACGTTCGTAGTAAACATTGCGACCAATGCTGTAACCACAGAAAAAGCACCAATTACTACAGTTGAAAGCACAGTCAAGAAGTTGCTAAGAGTCATCGTATCGTTAGTAACTCTTGAAACGATTGAACCGGCAGGAGTTTGGTCAAAATAGCGCATCCCTAACTTATGCAATTTTCGATAAAGCGCTCTTCTAATGCTTTCCAAGGTCTTTTCAGAACCCAAAGCAAAGAAATATTGGTAAGTAAACTGAATGACCGCTTTTAAAATGGAACCTACTGCATAAAGCAAACCCGCAAACAGAATAATTTGGACAGTTGCACTTTGTTTAAGCAAAAAGTTGTCTAAGAAATATTGCAATCCACGCGGAAGCAAAATATTGATAATGCTGACTAAGAAGGCGCCAATCAAGGCAATGGTCATTTCAAACTTGAAGTGTTTAACAAAGCCCATCAAACGTTTAAAAATCGCTACCTGCTCTTTAAATGGGATTGCCTTAGACCACACTGATTCTTGCTTTTCTTCATTATTCATCTACATCTTCACCCACCTTTGCTTGCAATTCTTGTCTACGCCACATTTCCGCATACCAGCCATTTTCTTTGAGCAGATCTTGGTGATTGCCTCGTTCAATAATTTGACCGTCTTTTAAGACTAAGATCAAATCGGCATCCATGACCGATGTCAATCTATGTGCCGCAATCATCGTGGTCTTATCTTTTCTTTCATTTCTCAAAGAAGTTAGAATTTCGGTTTCAGTCTTTGCATCAACCGCTGATAAAGCATCATCCAAAATCAAAATTTGGCTATCTTTAAGCAAAGCACGGGCAATGGACATTCTTTGACGTTGACCACCAGAAAGTGAAAGTCCATTTTCACCGACTAAAGTCTCATAGCCCTGTGGCATTTGTAAAACATCATCGTGCAAATCACTCTTCTTAGCAGCTACCGCAATCTCATTTTTGCCTGCATCTGCCTCTGAGAAAGCAATATTTCTACCAATACTCGTTGAAAAGAGGAAGTTGTTCTGGGGAACATAAGATATTTGGCTAAGTAAAACTTTAAGCGGAATTTTCTTGATATTGATGCCATTTAAGGTGATTTCACCGTCATATTGGTCGAATTCTCTCAATAGCAGCTGAATGATTGTCGTTTTACCAGCACCTACACGACCTACTAAACCTAAAGTTTGACCAGGTTTTAAGGTGAAATCGATGTTCTTTAATACTGGAATATCCTTTTCATCAGGATAAGCAAACGACTTAATATCAAAATGCAAATCACCTTGTAAGTCTTGAGCCCTAATACTTTGATCAGCGTGGGCATCAGTAATTAAAGGCTTTTCATAAAGTAGCTTTTCTACACGGTCGTAGCTCGCACTACCTCTTTCCAAAATATTGAACAAATAACCAATCGCAAACATCGGCCAAACCATGTTGGCAATATAGGCAATGAAGGAAACGAGCTGACCAATCGATAGCACTTTATTTGTAACTAAAAGTCCACCATAAATAATGGTAATTACATAGGTTGCACCGATAATTGCCGTACCCAATGGATCAAATAAGGAGTCCCATACAAACACTTTTTTATTGATATTAATTGTGTCATCGACCATTTTGTCAAAGGCCTGAGTATCTTCTTTTCCTTGACCAAAGGTCTTCAGCACCTTGATGCCTGAAACGGATTCTTGGGTCTTATTATTCAAACGTGAAAAAGCCGCCTGTGACTTATCAAAAGCATCATGCAAACGACCCCCAAGCTTCCAAGCACCTAGTGCCAAAAATGGCAGTGGCAATAAAGCAACGATAGTCAGTCTCCAATCAACGAAAATGATCATGGCAATCATAGTTGATAATCCCATGACAAGAGAGTCGACTAAAGTTAAAACGCCATCACCGGCTACGTTTTGAATAGAAGTCACATCGTTAGTTGCATGGGCCATCAAGTCACCGGTTCGGTGGCGCTGATAAAATGTTCTGTCCATGATCATAAAGTGGTCGAACAGTTTAGAACGCACTTGTCGTTCTAGTTCTGCGGCCCCGCCCCAAATTTGCTTACGCCAAAAGTAGCGCAAAATATATAAAACGAAGGCGGCAGCCAAAACAGCTAGAATCAACATCCCATATTGCCCCCACGAGATGTGACCTTGATCCAGCTGATCCGCCATCAGTCCTAATACTCTTGGCGGAATTAAGTTGGCCAAAGAGGTTAAAGCAAGAAAAGTAATTCCGATAATATAACGTTTCCTTTCTTGTTTAAAAAACCAACCCAGTTTTTTAAATATGTTCATTTACTCACTCCATTCTTTAAAAAGAACACCGAAAAAGACGAAGGAATAATCCTTCGCCTTAACAACACAAAATAATCTAATAATTACTTTTGTTGATGCTTCATCATGTTCATTACTTGATGAACCTTCTTGTTAGAAGGCTTTTGTCCCATTTGAGACATCATAGCAACGATCATATCTTCACTAATAGGAGGATTTTCCTTAAAGTATTTCTTCATGTATGCTCTTGCACCATAAAAACCTGCTGTTGCACCAACTAAAAGTGCAATAATAATCAAAAATATTGCTAAACCTAAATTCATATTATATCCTCCATCTAACTAACAATAATATCTTACATAATTTTTCACTTTTTTAAAAGGCTTAATTAATCTTTTCTAAGACCTTTTCTTCTTTGAGCACGTTTTGCTCTTTCTGAGGTTACTTCTTTACCGTTTTTATCGATAATTACCATATTTTCAACGTCTTGCTTAAATGCAGCTCTGAAGTTGGCAAGGAATTTTTTGTGAAGTTCTTTACGTTCTTGTTCCTCTTCGGGAGTTAAGCCTTCCTTTTCTTTCTTATGGTAAAGTTCATTAATTCGATCAGTTACCTTTTTTTCTTCTTCTTTACTCATTGCATCTTTATTCATTTTATATTCACCTCACATTAACAATCTTTAGTCTACCGTATTTTATACAATAAAAAAAGATGCTTTTTATAGAACATTTGTTTGAGATTATGCTATTTATTTGTTAAAATAATCATAAATACTATCTTTTTTACAATAACGGAGAAAAATTATGTCTAAGAAAAACAACGATACTAAACAACTAGAAATTTTACGCTATATTTATGATACTGTAGAACGCCGTGGTTTTCCACCAACAGTGCGAGAGATTTGTGCTGCGGTCAAACTTTCTTCTACATCTACTGTTCACGGTCATCTAGCCCGCTTAGAACGCAAAGGTCTTTTAATCAAGGATGCAACTAAGCCTCGTGCACTTGAAATTACCGATGAAGGTAAAAAGGAATTGGGCATTAAGCCAAAGAAAATCCCAGTTGTTGGTGTGGTCACTGCTGGTCAACCTATCTTAGCAGTTCAAGACATAGATGAATATTTCCCACTTCCACCTGATCTTGAAAACGATGCTGGTGAACTCTTCATGTTAAAAGTTCACGGTGAGAGTATGATTAATGCGGGAATTTTAAACGGTGACAGCGTCATTGTCAGAAAGCAAAATACCGCTAATAACGGCGAAATTGTCGTAGCCATGACTGATGAAAATGAAGCTACAGTTAAACGCTTTTATAAAGAGAACGATCACTACCGTTTACAACCAGAAAATGATACAATGGCACCAATTATCTTATCCAAAGTAAGTATTTTAGGTAAAGTAGTTGGCCTTTACAGAAATAATATCGATTAATATTTAAACCTAAGCAAAAAGCTTGGGTTTATTTTTTCGTCAAAATTTCAGTTAATTTATTTTCAAAAACTGGCAGCCATTTTTCTAAATAACCTGCACGGGTCGGATGAATTTCGTCTGCCATATAAAGAGCAGGTTGGTCTTTAAAATTCGGATCATTATATAAATCCAGAACTTTAATATTCCATTTTTTAGCTAATTGATGTGTTGCTTTTACCATCTGATTATACAAATCACTTTCAAAATAAGGATTTGTATAGATCAAAATTGGACAATGCCATGTAGTCAGAGCTTGACTAATAATATATTCCATCGCACCGATAATTGTTTTTACATCAAAATGGTCATTTTGACTAATTTCTCCCAGCTTCTGGTTTGTACGCGCATCATTAGTAGAAAGTTGCAAAACCAACATATCAATTGATGTTTTAAGATTTTCCTTAAAACGAACAACATAAGAATCACCATGATAACTGGCATCTTGATCTACCAAAGTAGTGCCATTTTCTGCATCTTTAATAGCAGCAATGCCATCTTTTTTCCATAAGTAGTCTACAAAAGATTCCCCTAATGCACCAAAACCAAATGTGACAGAAGAACCTAAAAATAAGATCTTTTTATTTCTTAATGGGCTATCAATTGTTTTTACACTGTTAAGACTATATTTACGGCTGTTACCCGGTAAATAGGCTAGCTCTGCATAAGCTCTTTGGTGCAAGGGATGCTCATCCAAATCCATTCGCAACTCATTAAGAGCAATATCGGATAAATCATTATTTTGTCTAATAGGGATTAAAAAAGTTTCATTACTCATTATTTTCTCTTTCTTTATCGATGTAAGGTTTTATTGCTTCCCAATCTTTTACAATATCATCACTTAATTTACGATTATAAAATACAGCCGCAGGATGATATTCTGGAATAACCGTATATTTCTTTTTCGAGCAAACATATCCATCTTTAGCTTCATTAAGTTCAAGAATTGGTGTATTCTCAATAACCTTACCATGTTCAGCAGAAATCTTATGACCTGGGCCAAGCAGTCGCTCTAATCCGGTGTTACCTAAAGCAACAATGACTTGTGGATCTGCGTAATGCATTTCATAGTCTAAAAAAGGAGCATGTGCTAACACTTCTTTCTTAGTAGGTTTACGATTTGGTCTTTTAATTACTTCTTTATTTTCTCGTTTACTAAAAACTTTTTTCACACTAAAAGGGCGGCTACGAACAGCACTAGTAATATAAACTTGATCTCGTGATAAACCAATTTGCTTTAGTGATTTATCCAGTTCCTTTCCGGCGTCACCACTAAATGGAATATTATTAACGATTTCATTGCGTCCTGGCGCTTCGCCTACGATCATTAGCAAGGGATGTCTTGGGCCACTTCCTGAATTAATTCCTTCTAAACGCATGCCCTTTGATCTCTCTTTTACTTCTGCCAGTAATTCTTTAGGATAATTCAATCATCTCACCTGTTTCTATTTCTGATATATTAATTATAATATTAGTCAAAATTATTTTACATCTAAATTAAATATAGTATAATGTAATCAATTTAATATCAATTAAAAGCCGCCATTGTGGATAAATGGCGGCTTTCGCTTTAATTCCACACTCAATATCTCTGTTTGTGAAATTTACTTCACAATTCAGATTTATTATATTATCAATGCTATCACTGCATATTAAAGTGACTTTGTGATTTTAATTTGCAGTTTCACATGAGTTCCACGATATTATTATTCACAAACTACGAATATATTATTAAATGATTGTCACTTATATATAAATTACTTTAAAAATATTTATCAAAACAAAAAAGCTAGTTCCGTTTGGAACTAGCTTTTCTATATCGACGTTATGATTAACGACGTGCTTCAGCAATTCTTGCTGACTTACCGTGACGTTCACGTAAGTAGTAAAGCTTAGCACGACGCACACGACCATGACGCTTAACTTCAACCTTAGCAACACGTGGGTCGTTAACTGGGAAGGTTCTTTCAACACCAACACCTGAAGCAATCTTACGAACAGTGTAAGTAGCACCGATGCCAGTACCCTTCTTCTTAATTACAACACCTTCGAACAACTGAATACGTTCGTGAGTACCTTCAACAACACGTACGTGAACAGTAACAGTATCACCTGCACGGAAAGCAGGAATATCGTCACGAATTTGTTCTTTAGTCAATTCTTGAATTAATGGATCCATAATATATTTTTCTCCTTCTTCGGCATTCATCCACGCACCAGCGTCAGCGGAACACCCATAACTTTAATTAGTGACACTTGCCACGATGAATAGTTTAACAAATCAAGCCAGCTTAATCAAGCTCTGATTTGATTTCTTCTAGCATTTTCTTTTCTTCAATAGTCAACTGACGATCTTTTAACATATCAGGACGATGAAGATAAGTTGCTTTAAGCGCTTCTTTGTGTCGCCACTCAGCTATTTTTTGGTGATTGCCACTAGTTAATACTTCAGGCACTTTTTGACCTTCAAAATCAGCTGGGCGAGTATATTGCGGATATTCTAATAAGCCATGTGAAAAGCTTTCTTCTACTGGACTAGCAGCGTTACCTAAAATACCAGGCAAAAGTCGAACAGTAGCATCAATCATACTCATAGTTGGTAATTCCCCACCAGTTAGCACATAATCTCCAATTGAAACAGTTTCATCGGCTAAGTCATAGACTCTTTGATCAAAGCCTTCATAGTGACCACAAATAAAAGTTAATTCATCTTCTTTTGCCCAGTCTTGTGCCATTTGTTCATTAAAAGTTTTTCCTTGTGGAGCGGTAATAATAACTTTACCAGTAGAAGATAAAGAATTAAGTGCTTTTTTAATTGGCATGATTTGGAGTACCATACCAGCGCCGCCGCCATAAGGAGTATCATCTACGTGGTGATGTACATCTGTTGTGAAATCACGGAAATTAACTAAATTGAGATCCCACTTACCATCTTCTAAACCACGTCCTAACATCGATACTTTCAAAGGTGTAAACATGTCGGGAAAAAGCGTCAATACATTAATCTTCATCTCGTAACCCCTCCATTAATTCTACATAAACTTTTTTGGCAGCTACATCAACTTTTTTAACAACATCGGCAATGTTTGGAATCCAATATTCCTTGCCACTATCTTCACGTACAAGCCAAATATCATTTGCACCTGGAGATTGGATATCAACGATTTTACCGATATTTTTACCAGTTTCTTCATCAATCACATCGCAATCAAAGATGTCTTTATAATAATAAACACCGTCAGGTAATTCGCCACGATCTTCTTCGCTTACTACCAGGATTTGGCCTCGTAATTTTTCTGCTTGATCAATATCTGTAATTTCTTTAAATTGAATTAACCAAAATTGTTTAAATGGACGGCTTTTTTCAATAGTCAATACACGTTTAGTATCGCTTCTAAGTGATAAATGCATCCCTTCAGCAAAACGCTCTTCTGGGAAGTCCGTAATCACGTTAACTTTGACTTCACCATTCAATCCATGAGTTGTTAAAATTCGTGCAACGTCAAAATATTCCATGCATGCTCCTTTTTAAGTAATAAAAAAAGCTTGAAGCACTTGGCATCAAGCTTTTAAATAATCGCAAAATTACTTGTTGTATTTTGCATCGTGCAACTTAGCCATCAAGCCAGCACCTGAAAGAAGTGATCTAACAGTGTCTGAAGGTTGTGCACCCTTTTGTAACCAATCAAAGATCTTGTCTTCATCAAGCTTCAATTCCTTTGGTTGTGAAACTGGGTTGTAGTAACCAACTTGTTCGATGAAACGACCATCACGTGGCATACGTGAGTCTGCAACAACGATTCTGTAGAATGGCTTTCTCTTGGCACCAGCACGGTGCATACGAATTTTAACTGACATAAATTAATTTCCTCCTAAAACTTAACGATTAATAATATACCACCAAAATAAATGGGTGTAAAGTGTTTTTCCTTAACACCTTTATTTTTTTAAGAATGGAATCTCTTAATCTTACGCATACGCTTCTTTTTGTTCTTCTTAAAGTTCTTATTTAAACGACGCATAGCCATCTTGGCCATTGGTGAATCCATCCCTGGCAAGTTGCTTAATCCCTTCATATTGCCCTTAGTCATCTTGCTCATCATTTCCCGCATTTGTTTAAATTGTTTAATCATACGGTTAACTTCGACAACGGGGCGACCAGAACCGGCAGCAATTCTTCTTCTGCGACTTGGATTCAACAAATCTGGATCCTCACGTTCTGCTTCAGTCATTGAATAAACAATGGCAATTGTATGATCAATTTGCTTTTGATCAACATTTAAGTTCTTCAACTGTGGATTATTTGCCATCCCAGGAATCATCTTCATAATTTGATCAAGCGGACCCATTTTTTGCACTTGCTTCATTTGATCAACAAAGTCATTGAAGTCAAAAGTATTTTCTCGCATCTTTTCAGCGACTTTTTCAGCTTCCTTGGCATCGTAATCTTGTTGTGCCTTCTCAATTAAGGAAAGCATATCACCCATCCCAAGAATTCTGGAAGCCATTCGATCTGGGTGGAAGACATCCAAATCACTTAGTTTTTCACCTTGACCAGTAAATAGAATTGGCTTACCAGTAACTGCACGAATTGAAAGTGCAGCACCACCACGAGTATCACCGTCTAACTTAGTTAAAATTACTCCGGTAACATCAAGTCGCTCATCAAAGCCTTTAGCAACGTCTGTAGCTGCTTGACCAGTCATGGCATCAACTACTAAAAGGATGTTATCTGGCTGTGCAACTTTCTTAACACGTTCCAATTCTTCCATTAATGGTTCGTCTATTTCTAAACGACCGGCAGTATCGATTAAAACATAATCATTCTTGTTTTTATCAGCTTCAGCTAAACCATCCTGTACAATCTTAGCAACATCTTTTTCACCATCTTCGCTAAAGACAGGCACCTTTAATTGTTCACCAATTTGCTTTAATTGGTCAACAGCGGCAGGACGATAAATATCTCCAGCAATCAAAAGCGGACGAGCCTTTTGCGTCTTTTGTAAATGATATGCTAATTTACCAACAGTGGTAGTCTTACCAGTACCTTGCAAACCAACCATCATAATAATAGTTGGAATATGCTTAGACTTGTTTAAAGGAACTGCTTCTTCACCCATCATCTTCGTTAATTGTTCATTAACGATTTTAATTACTTGTTGGCCCGGATTTAAACTTTCTTGAACTTCTTTGCCAAGGGCCTCTTTTTTAATAGTCTTGATAAAGTCCTTAACAACCTTGAAGTTAACATCGGCTTCTAACAATGCAAGTCGAATTTCACGACTAGCCTTATTAATATCCTCTTCTGAAACTTTACCTTTACCAGTTAAATTTTTTAATGCTTTTTGAATTCTTTCACTTAAATTTTCAAAAGCCATGGGTTTACTCTCCCCTCAATTGATTTAATAAATTGGTTATTTCTTTTTTAGCAGTTTGACTATCATTATTATCTATCGACAAAAGTGCATCTGCTAGCACATCTTCAATATGATTATTATCACGCCGCATATGTAATTTGGCTTCATAATTTTTCAAAATTTTAGTGGAGCGTTTTAAATTATCATAAATAGCTTGCCGAGATACATTATGATTAACCGCAATCTCTCCTAATGATAGATCATTATAATAATAATCTTCAAAATAAGATTGCTGTCCTTTAGTTAATAAAGAACCATAATAGGCATATAGGTCGCCTAATTCTTCATTTTTAGTTAATTCATCCATTAATTTTCACCAGTCTTTAGTATATCAAAAAAATGATACTACCAAAAATGTTAATTATCATTTAAATCATGAAGACAAAATCTATCTTTTTTCTCATTAAAAATACGAAATTTGAACTACTTACGGTTGATTTTTTAACGTATTTTTAATTATAATTAAGTAATCTTATTTTTAACATAAAGGGGAATTGTATTGTGAATCTTTGGCAACGAATGAACAAAAAAGAAGATCCACGTGTTTATGAAAATAAAGATGGACACCTGGTTCGATCATTAAAGGTTAAAGATTTCTTAGCCTTAGGGGTTGGGACGATCGTCTCAGCTTCAATCTTTACCTTGCCCGGTGAAGTTGCTGCATTACATACTGGACCAACGGTTGCAATTTCATTTATTTTAGCTGCAATTGCTGCCGGTTTAGTAGCATTTGCTTATGCCGAAATGGCCGCTGCCATGCCATTTGCAGGATCCGCTTATTCATGGATCAATGTGGTATTCGGCGAATTTTGGGGATGGGTAGCCGGATGGGCTCTTTTAGCTGAATACTTTATTGCTTTAGCATTCGTAGGATCTGGACTTTCTGCTAACTTCAGGGCATTAATTGCACCTATAGGATTAAAATTACCTGCTTCTTTGTCCAACGCTTTTGGTACTAATGGTGGAGTTATTGATGCAATTTCACTTGTTTCTATTTTATTAGTCGCTCTTTTAATTGGGCATGGGGTCTCAAGAGCTGCTCGAGTAGAAAATGGATTAGTTATACTTAAAGTTTTAGCCATCTTGATCTTTATCGTAGTTGGATTAACAGCCATTAAAAGCGCTAACTTTACACCATTTATTCCTAAATATCGTCCTACTACTCACGGACCATTTGGTGGCTGGCAAGGAATTTATGCTGGTGTATCAATGATTTTCTTATCCTACATCGGTTTTGATTCAATTGCTGCTAATTCGGCAGAAGCTATTAATCCGCAAAAGACAATGCCTCGTGGAATTTTAGGCTCATTAGCAATTGCCGTTACACTTTTTGTAGGTGTTAGTTTGGTATTGATCGGTATGATGCCTTACAAGATGTATGCTAACTCTGCAGAACCTGTTGGTTTGGCTTTACGTTATGCTGGGCACCCAATAGTTGCTGTCGTCGTTCAAACTATTGCTGTTTTAGGTATGTTTACCGCCTTGATCGGTATGGGAATGGCTGGATCTAGATTAATTTACTCATTTGGTCGTGATGGTATGTTACCTAAATGGTTGGGCAAATTAAATTCTGACCGTCGTCCTAACAATGCACTTTGGACTTTGACTATCGGTAGTATTTTGCTTGGTGCTTTCTTCCCATTCTCTATGCTGTCTCAATTAGTTTCAGCTGGTACTTTAATCGCATTCATGTTTGTATCACTTGGTATCTATAAATTACGTCCACGTGAAGGTAAAGATATTGATGATCCATCATTCAAGATGCCATTTTATCCAGTATTGCCTGCTCTAGGCTTCTTAGCTGCATTAATCGTTTTCTTAGGCTTAGATTATCAAGCTAAGCTCTACGCTGGTATTTGGTTTATCTTCGGTTTAATTATTTATTTCTGCTATGGTATTCACCATTCAGTCCTAGATAAGAAAAAATAATTTTTAATAAAAAAGATCAACTGTTGTAAATTGCAGCAGTTGATCTTTTTTTGCCTAATTTTCTTCTTTTTCCAGCATTTTCTTTAAAACATTAACTAAACCTATAGTCTCATCTTTGCTAAGCATCTGAGTAATGGTTTGATCAGTCTCTCTGCGGTGCTTCTCTACTTTCTTGCAAACTTCCTTACCATCTTCAGTAGAAATCACGGTGGCATTATCATCAGTAACTAAATCTTTAGCAACTAAACTTTTTACTAATTCTTCAACTTTATCCTTAGTTACATGAAGCTCCTTGGCTAATTTGTCATATGTCTTGCCATGCTTATGGTGTTCCAATTCAATCAAAACTTCTAATTCATTTGCACTGATATTAAAACTCTTTAAATCAGCATCCATTTGCTTTTCTACTTCATTGCTAATTCTAGTAAAAAATGATCCAATAGTACTTTCTGTCATCATTTCAGATTCTTTCAATTCATTAACTCAATTATACTAGCCGAAGAAAAAACAGCTCAACAATGTTGAACTGTTTTTTGAATTTTAAATTAAAGGTTCTCATCCATGTTGAAGGTTAACTTAGACATGTTAATTGAATCAATCATCATTTGACCCCAAAGCTTTTCAGTTTCCTCACGAGTATGAGCAACTGTCTTTTGGTTTTCCTTAGTCAAGTAATCAGTTAATTCTTCACCTGATTTGCCATCAGCACCCTTAATAATTTCTTCAACACGATCTCTGAAGTAACGGTTAAGTTCAGTTAAGTATGTAGTGTCAAGTTGAACAAATTGTGGGTAATGACTTTCAACAAGTGCAGCAAATGACTTGTAGTACCACCATGCATCATTCATGTTGTAATCCATTGAAGTATTGTTATATGAAGGATCAGTATCATTCATATTAGCAAAGAATGGAACAAATGGAGTAAAGGTTGGACCACCAATACATAGCCACATAATAGCTGCACGATCTTCTGGCACATCACTTCTAATTTGCAAAATGTGGGCATTTTGGGTACGGTTCAAACCAATTGGACGATAGCGGTGCTTTTCTTCTTCAGTACCTTTGCCAAATGGATCATATGGAGTGTCTTGGTAGTGTGAACCCAAAGCAAATTGAATATCTTCTTTAGTGATCTTTTTAGCAGCCTTACGAATGAATGGAATATCACCATCTTGTGGATCTTGTTCAATTTCTGGGTTAAACAACTTTTGAATGTACCATTGACGATTAGTGTTGTAGTGACGGTCTTGTTCGGTGTAAGTACCAAAAATGTGGCGGAAGTTCCAGCCCTCATGATCAGGATTTAAATGATGTTCTTCAACAAATTCTTGAATTCCTTCACTCCACATGAAGTAATCAGGATTATCAAAATCAACTTGTTCAATTGCCACACGGTTACCAGTAGCTGCATAACAATCATCTGGGATACGTTCTGCAACCCAATGGTGACCAGTAACAATTTCCATGTACCAAATTTCGTCTTTATCACTGAAAAGAACTGAATTACCAGCTGGTGAACCATACTTAGCAATCAACTTACCTAAGTATCTAACACCGTCTCTAGCGGAATGAATATATGGCAAAACTGAAGTTTGCATACAGTCTTCATCCAAACCATCTTTAACAAGTGGATCAAATGCTAAAGTACGTTCATTACCATATGTTGATTCAGTACATGACATAGCAACGTTTTCTTCGTTAATACCACTTTCGTCGTAATAACCGCGATGCTTGTAATCAACGTTTGGAACAGCTGGAACACGTTGAGCGTCTTCTGGTAAATCCATTTCAAACTTGTTAAGCCATGACTTAATGTGTTTCTTTTCACCATGACGAGCTGGTTCGATAATAAACTTTTGTGGGGTGATTGGACGGAATGTATCATCATTACGAGCAATCATAGTAGTACCATCGATTGAGGCTTTTTTACCTACCAAGATAGTAGTACATGCACTATATTCTTTCATAAAATTCTCCTTATAAAACTATATACACTTAAACTTTATCACTAGACTAAGCCATGGAAAAGACCAATTGCATAATTTGCGGCATCAAAATCAGCCAAATCTTCAGCTTTTTCACCAAGTCCAACCAATTTAACCGGTAAGTTCATCTCATTACGGATAGCCAAGACTACCCCACCTTTAGATGAACCATCAAGCTTAGTTAAAACCAGACCCGTTAATTTGGTTGTCTTATCAAAATCTTTAGCTTGGAGCAAGGCATTTTGTCCGGTTGAACCGTCAAGAACCAATAATGTTTCAGTTGGTTGGTCAGGCAGAAGCTTTTTAATAGTTCTTTGAATCTTTTCTAGCTCAGCCATGAGGTTCTTTTTGTTTTGCAAACGGCCAGCAGTATCAACTAACAAGTAATCAGTTTTTTCATTAATTGCACGTTCAGTTGCATCATAAACAACAGAAGCAGGATCAGCTTTTTCTTTTCCAGTTACTACAGGAACATCAACGCGTTTGCCCCACTCAACTAATTGTTCTACGGCACCGGCTCTGAAGGTATCAGCTGCAGCCATGATAACTGACTTACCTTCATCTTTAAAGCGTTTTGCAAGCTTACCAATAGTAGTAGTTTTACCTGCACCATTGACGCCGACAAAGAGATAAACATTAGGCTTATCTTCAGGGTGATAAATTAACTTTTCATCTTCACTGTTGCCACCCTTGTCATACAAGTCAACCAATTTTTCAACAATAACCTTTTTCAGATCATCACGAGATTTGGCATTTTGCAATTTGGCTTCTTCACGAAGTTCATCGGTTAATTGTTCTGCTGTCTCATAACCTACATCAGATTCAATCAATAAATCTTCCAAATCATCAAAGAAGTCCTCATCAACAGTTCTAAATTTAGCAAAGAATGCATTAAGTCGAGCACCAAAACCTTTATTGGTTTTTTCCAAACCTTTTTCATAAAGTTCTTCTTGTGAGGAATCTTCATCTTCTTCTAGTTCTTCAGTTTCAGGTTCTTCCTCGTCTGTTTCGGTTTCCGCCTCTTCAGTAGTTTCAGATTCTTGAGGTTCTGTTTCCTGTTCCTCTTCAATTTCAGCGGTTTCTTCAGATTCAGGCTTTTCTTCATCCTCTGCTACTTCTCCTGAAGCTTCAGACTCGTTATCCTCTTCAATGGGTTCTGTTTCTTCTTGCTTGTCAGATTCAGCAGATTCTTCAGATTGTTCCTCTTGAGCAACTGCTTCACTATCGTCCTGTTTTTGCTCTACTTCTTCTTGTTTTTCCTGCTCTTCTTTTTTCTCTTCTTCGTCATCTTTTTTACCAAAGAGAGACTTTTTAATTCGATCAAATAATCCCAATTATTTCACCCCGTTTTTCTTTTTCATTTCTTTTAATGATACTGACAATACTTGAGATATACCAGATTCTTGCATTACCACACCATACAATTGATCAGCTTGCTTCATTGTTCCTCGTCTATGAGTAATCACAATAAACTGTGTCTTTAAATTATATTTAAGCAAAAATTGAGCAAAACGTGTGACATTTGCATCATCAAGCGCTGCTTCAACCTCATCAAGTAAACAAAATGGTACTGGATTTACCTGCAACATTGCAAATAATAATGTTATCGCAGTTAATGCCCGTTCACCACCAGAGAGCAAACTTAAACGCTGTAACTTCTTGCCAGGTGGCTGAGCGATAATCTCAATTCCTGTTTCTAATAAATTATTTGGTTCAGTTAATTCAAGCTTAGCCTTTCCACCGCCAAAGACAAGTGGGAAAATCCGCTTAAAGCTTTCAGCCACTGCCTCAAATGTTGCTTTAAATCGACTCTTAACCTCTTCATCTAATTCATTCATTGATTTTTCAAGGTCATCACGAGCTTTAAGCAAGTCATTTTGTTGACCATTCAAGAAGTCATAACGCTTTTTAACATCTTCATATTCTTGAATAGAATCCAAATTAACTGGGCCAATGTCTTCAAGTGACATTCGATGCAGTTTAACACTTTTAGCTAATTTTTCTCGAGTTTCTTGATCATTTTGACCTTCAGCTTGAGCAATAGCGGCTTCAAATGTTAATGCATAATCATCACGCAAAGTTTCTAAGCGTTGATCAATCAAACTATTAAACTTTGCAATTTTAACAGAATAATCTTCCTGTTCGATTGCCGCATCCTTACGCAAATCATAATTTCGGCTAGCAACTTGATCTAACTGATTAATTTGCGCATCAAATTGTCCAAGTTGTGAACTAAGCTCATTTAATTTATTTTGCAGTTGTTCGTTCTTTTGTTTAATTTTTTCCTTCTGCTTCTTTAAATCGGTGTTCTTCTTAACAGAAAGTTCTCCATTTTGATTAAGATCTGTTAATTTCTCCTTTAAATCAGCAGCCTGCTTTTTATTATTATCAATTTGATTGCGTTTATCTTTTTCTTGAACAGCTAGATTTTCTAATTTATTTGCAAAAACTGCAATTTGTGGATCAAGCTTGGATAATTCACTTTGCACACGTTGACTTAAATTATTAAAGTTCTTAATACGCGATTGCAATTCATTCATTTGGCTCTTTTTCTCTTCACCTTGTTTAGATAAAAGAGCCTGCTTATCATTTGCTTCTGCAATCTGCTTTTGCAATTCAACTATATGATCATTCCGCTGCTTCACACGTGATTCATATAAAGTATTAGCATCTTGAAGTCGCTTAACCTCTTTTTCTTGATTTTGGAAAGAAATAGCTGCTTCATTAATCGTTTGATTAATTTCTTGCAAAGAATCATGCAATTTTTGCAACTTATTTTCTACTTTAACGCTTTGATCAACCAAATCTTTTAATTGTGCTTGGTCTTCCTTAAATGATCTAGTTAAACTACTGATTTGCTTTTCTAACTGATTAATTTCAGTTGCCGTTTGCAATGGTGAATTATTGCGCAGGTTCTTTTGTCCACCGGTCATAGAACCACCCGGTGAAACAACATCCCCATCTAAAGTAACTATTCGGTAACGTCCAATTCGTTGAGAAATTGCCATTGCGTTTTCGATTGTATCGACAATCACAACACTGCCTAACAAGTAATTAATTGCGGCAGTAATATTATGATCCGTTTTGCTTTCTACTAGCTCACTGGCAATTCCCTTGAATCCATTAAAGGACTTCAAGGTAGTTACTGTAGATTGTGGAATGGTATATTGGCGTAACCCATCTAATGGCAAAAATGTGGCACGACCAGCTCTACTGCGTTTTAACTGATTAATTGCATTTTTAGCACTATTACGGCTATCTGTAATCAAATCTTGAACGCCGCCACCAAGAGCTGTAGTCATCGCTGCTTCAAGTTCAGCTGGGAAAGTAAGCAACTCACCTACGGCACCAATTACGCCAAGGAAATCATTTAAATGATTCAAGACGTTACGGACACCGTAGTAATAACCTTCATGACGTTTTTGAATATTAATTAAAGCTTCATGACGGGCTTCGATCTTTTCCAGTTTATTCCGCTCATCATTAACTGTTTGCTGCAGACGCCTAATTTGATCATTCAAGTCATTACTTTGATCACTGGCTTCAGCAAAAGCCGCATTTTTGTCTTTACGTTTAGCAGTTAGATCTTTACCTTCGGCTCGTAATTTTTCCAGTTCTGCTTTAGCTTCAGATAGTTGTTTACCCACATCATTGCTTTGATAAGTGGTGTCAGCCTTACTACGTTTTAGCTCAGTATTCAAGTTAATTACTTGATTGTTAACCGCAGCTTGATCTTGCAATAATTGAATGTAGTCGTTACGACAATCCTCCAGTTTCTTATTGAGTTCTTCTGGATTTTCACTCAATTCACCTGTAAGCTTATCCCGCTTTTCTTGTAAAACCGATTGTTGCTTCTTAAGGCTAGCTTGATCTTTTTGTAAACTTTCCAAATGAGCGTTCAGTTGTACCAGGCTCTTCTTCAGCGTTTCAACTTGATTTTGATATTCGATCTTAGTAGCATCATCAAATTGACGTGATTGTTCAGCCATTTGCAAGTTAGCATTCAAATCTGATAATTGCTGACTTAATTTTAATAATTCATTTTGAACTTTTTCTCGTTCATCCCGAATTTTTTGGTACTCTGCTCTTTTTTCTGAGACCGCATTTTGAGATTCTTTAACTTCAGCATCTAATTTTGATAATAAAATCTTATTCTTATCAGCTGATTTTTGAATAGTTTCTTTTTGCTTATTAATATCTTCGATTTCAAATGCTAATAAACTCTTTAGTTCTTTATCTAAACCAGCCTTTTGAAACTTATATTCTTTGGCTAGCGAACTTTGTTCATGCAGCGGCTCTAAGCGGCCCTCAAGTTCTTTTACTAAATCATTAATTCGAATCAAATTATCTTGAGTCTTATTAAGTTGCCCTTGAGCTGCTTCTTTTTGCTGTTTAAAGTGAAGCACACCCGCAGCTTCTTCAAAAATTACGCGGCGCTGTTCCGGACGTGAATTTAAGATTTGATCAACTCGTCCCTGAGAAATAATGGCTAAGCTATTTTGCGATATACCAGAATCAAGAAAAAGCGTCCGTACATCACGCATGCGGACTTGCTGTCCATTAATCAAAAACTCACTATCGCCAGAACGTAAAATATTTCTAGTAATTGAAACTTCGTCCGTATCAAATGCTAATTCACGTTTGCGATTATCAAAAATTAAGGTAACTTCAGCTTTATTTAATGGCTTACGATATTGACTACCAGCAAAAATGACGTCCTTCATGTTTGTTCCACGAAGAGACTTAGCGCTGGATTCACCCATTACCCAACGAATAGCTTCTGTAATATTACTTTTACCACTCCCATTAGGACCAACAATACCAGTTATTCCATCATTAAAATGAATAGTTGTTCTGTCAGCAAATGATTTAAAACCATCGAGCACTAATTCTGTTAATGGCACCTTTTTAAATCCCCTTACTCTAATTTTTGTAAAGCTGCTTTAGCGGCTTGTTGTTCTGCAGCTTTCTTGTTATGACCTTCACCTTGTGCTTGAACTTGATCATTAATCTTTAATTCAACTACAAAATGTGATGGCAATTGTGATTCACTAAGTACCGAATATTCAATATTTACTGGACCATTTTGTTGTAATAACTCCTGCAAATCGGTCTTATAATCACGTGAATCATCAAATTCGCCTTTATCAATCAATGGATAAACAGTTAAATGCAAAAAATGTTCAACTGCTGGCATCCCTTGGTCAAGGAATAAAGCGCCATTGAATGCTTCAAAAACGTCTTCCAACAATGTTTTACGATTACGAGCACCAGCTTTTTCCTCACCATTACCTAAATGAATTTCATTTTGAAAACCACATTCAATCGCAAATTCAGAGAATCCTTCAGTTCTAACAATATTAGATCTTAACCGTGTTAATTCTCCTTCATTTAATTTAGGATAATGACGGTATAAATAATCAGAAACAGCCAATTCAAGAACGGCATCACCTAAAAATTCCAACTTTTCATAATCACGAATTCCATCGTTAGGATGCTCATTTGAATATGAGGAATGCGTAAATGCTTCTTCTAATAGCTTTTCATTATTAAATTCAATATTATATTCATCTTTTAATTTTTTTAGAAATTTTGTACTTACCATAAAATTGCCCCTTTTATACCTTTAAATTATACCAGTTTTAGTGCTATATTTTGAATGCAAAAAAGTCACTTCTAGAATTAGAAGTGACTTTTCGTTTTTAAGCTTAATTTTACTTAGTATAAGCAACATTGTACCAGTTAGGGAAACCGTTACCCATTGAAGCTGATGGCTTAAGTGAGTAGCCAGTAAGTTTCTTGTTAACTGCAGTAATAGTGTAACTGTTTGATACAGGAAGAACGTAAGCTTCGTCATCCATGTACTTTTGCCATTCGTGGAACTTATCTACACGGTACTTGTGATTAAATGCCTTTTGTGAGTCCATTTCATCAAGAAGTTGAGTATTCTTCTTAGTTACGAAACGAGAATAGTTCATTGGTGACTTTTCACCGTAAAGGTCGTTTGGTGATGGTTCACTTGAAAGTGACCAGGCACCGATAAACATATCTACTGATGGATCATCATGTTGAACCTTATCGTAGAATGAGTTGAATTCAATTAAACGACCACCGGTCAACTTAACATTCAAGCCCATCTTCTTCCATTGTTGAATGTAATTTTGAACGATTGGTTCTTGGTTTGAAGTACCAGTCATAGCTGCAAGACGGATAGTTAAAGGCTTACCATTTGGTTGTACACGATACTTGCCCTTCTTCTTAAAGCCTGCCTTGTCCAAAATTTCGTTACCCTTCTTAAGGTTGTAAGTGTAGCCCTTTACATCCTTATCGAAGTAATCACCGAATTGCTTAGGAATCAAAGTAGGAATTCTAAAGCTTAAGCCGTATGAGTAACGCTTAGCAACTTGGTTAACGTTCATACCGTAACCAATGGCTTGACGAAGAGCCTTGTTGTTCATCTTGGACTTAGGGTTCATTACGTTTTCGCCCTTCTTAGCGTCCCACTTACCTACCTTAAAGCCAAGGTATGAGTATGAAAGTGGAACAGTAGCAATGAAGTTAACGCCCTTAGTATTCTTAACGTTTGGCCATTGTGAGTTGATAACTTGGATAACGTCAAACTTGTTTGACTTAATACTTTGAGCAACTGAGTTAGGGTTGATTACAGTAGCGGTAATCTTAGTAATCTTTGGCTTGCCCTTGTAGTAATATTCGTTAGGAACCCAAGTGGTTGATTGACCACGAACAAGTTTTTGTAACTTGTATGGACCAAAGAACAACGGTCTCTTACGAATCTTATCACTAGACATTAAGTCTTTGAATTTAACATCTTTTAAGTAGTGGTATGGTGCAGCTGCTTCCCAAATATAGCCGTTACCACTAGTGTTCATGCCTGGCTTCATAGTCTTAAAGTGAAGAACAACCTTACGACCATTTTCACCATCTGGCATTTCAAGACCAGAAATAGTGCTTGCCTTGCCTTCGTGGTATTCTTTCAAACCTACCAAGTCAGCTAAACTTGCAGTGTAACGTTGTGACTTAGAATCCTTGTTAGCAATGATTTCGTAAGCATATTCATAGTCTTTAGCGGTTACTTGCTTACCATCTGACCACTTAACACCCTTCTTAATGTTAATAGTTGCAGTCTTAGCCTTTTGATCAATCTTAATAGTAGCTGCACCCTTATTGTTGAACACATAGTGATCATCGGTACCAAAAAGACTCTCAGCACCATATTGCATAACTTCACTATCAGTATTAGAAGTTGAAAGTTCATCATTAAAAATTCCAGTAAATGGTGTATCAGTTTCAACCGCAACCTTTACTGTACCACCATTTTTAGTGGCTTTAGTTGGAACAGCTTGGCTAAATTTAGCGGCGTTAGAAGCTTCATTGGCATTAGAGCCAGATTTACCACAAGCTGCTAGTGTAAGGGCAACACCTGATAAAAGTGTAATGCCAGCAAAAACTTTTGCCTTTTTCATTAGTAAAAATCCTCCATAACTTGGAACAAGTTGACTTATCCATAATATCACTATTACAAAAAAGTTACAACAGCATGAAAACGGCAGGTATCTTTTTTAAGATATCTGTCGCTTTTTTATGTTAGTTATTAGATTTTATAATATGAAAGTTTATGTAAAGGATTATTTATTGTTTAGAATTTTGGAGATTTTTACTAGTGTGCCTAATTACTTAGCGTAACCTACTTGGTACCATAATTGGTGCCCGTTGTTGTTTTGTGATGGCTTAGTTGAGTAACCGGTGATCTTGTTGTTTACAGCATTGATACTGTATGAGTTGCTGGTTGGGATTACAAAGGCTTCATCGTACATGTACTTTTGCCATTGGTGGAAGACCTTTACGCGGTACTTAGTGTCAAATGACTTCTCTGAGTCCATTTCAGCAAGCAACTTGTTGTTTTCTGGAGTTACGAAACGTTCGTAGTTCATTGGTGAAGTTTCACCGTACATGCTTCCTTGTGATGGTTCAGAAGCTAAGCTCCAACCTGCTTGGAAGAAGTCGATATCCTTAGAATCGTGTTGAACCTTGTCGTAGAATGAGTTGAATTCCATCAAACGACCACCAGTAAGCTTAACGTTCAAACCGATCTTGTGCCATTGTTGTAAGTAGTTTTGAGCAATAGCTTCAGCGTTTGGTGAACCTGACATAGTAGCAAAGTGAAGTACTAATGGCTTACCGTTAGGTTGTACACGCCACTTACCCTTCTTCTTGTAGCCAGCCTTGTCCAATAATTGGTTAGCCTTCTTCAAGTTGTAGTTGTAGCCCTTGATGCTGCTGTCGTGGTATGCACCGAAGCCTGAAGGAATTAAAGTATTAACTCTGAAGCTCAAGCCTTGGGTGTAACGCTTGTTAACGGCATCAATGTTCATTGCGTAACCAATAGCTTGACGCAATGACTTGTTGGCAACCTTGGAGTTCTTATCCATGACATTCTTGCCAGTCTTAGCGTCCCATTTACCCATCTTAAAACCAACGTAGCTGTATGCCAATGGAACTTGAGCAACCCAGTTAACACCCTTGGTGTTCTTAACTTGATCCCATTGTGAGTTAATTACGCCAGTGATATCGAACTTGTGACTCTTAATAGCTTGTGAAGCTGAGTTAGGGCTAACTACTTGGATTACAACCTTGTTTAACTTTGGTTTACCTCTCCAGTAGTACTTGTTTGGTACCCAAGTTACTGATTGACCACGAACAAGCTTATCAAGCTTAAATGGACCAAAGTATAATGGCTTCTTTCTGATTTGGTCACATGATTGAAGCTTGTTAAATGGAATATTCTTTAAGTAGTGGTATGGTGCAGCTGATTCCCAGAAGTAGCCGTTACCTGAGAAGTACATACCTGGTCTCATTTGTTTGTAGTGAATTACAATTGTACGGCCATTTTCACCATCTGGCATTTCAATACCGGAAATAGTCTTAGCCTTGCCTTCGTGGTATTCTTTCATACCTTGAATTGATTCAAGAGTTGAATCGTAACGTTGTGCTTGAGTCTTCTTGTTTGCCAAGATTTCGTATGGATATTCAAGGTCTTTAGCATTTACTTGCTTACCGTCTGACCACTTAACACCCTTCTTAACAGTGATGGTTACTGTCTTGGCCTTACGGTCAAGTTTCATAGTTGCGGCACCTTTATTGTTAATTCTGTAATAATCATCAGTATCGAATAATGATTATTCACCAGGTGCAGCTACACTTGAGTCAAGTGCGGAGGTTGATAATTCATCTGAAAAGATTCCAGTAAATGGAGTATCAGTTTCCAATGCTACAGAAACGGTACCACCTTGCTTGGTAGCTTTCTTAGGAGTTGAATCTGGAAACTTCTTAGCATCCTTTGCTCCTTGGTTATTACTGCTACCGCTTTGACCACAAGCAGCCAATGCTAATGCGGCTGCGGAAACTACTCCTACAGAACCTAAAATCTTTGCTAATTTCATATAATTATTTCTCCATCTAGGACATCTTTTATGTTTTTTATTAATAATCTTTGAATCAAGTTGATGATTAAATAATACCACGATATATTAGTTTTTCAATAGTTTTATGAAATTAATTTTAATTTTTATTTTGGCGGATTGTAAAATCAAATTGAACACTTCGTTCAAATATTAAAAAAAGTCCATT